>CAZUYZ010000184.1:0-11781 GCA_964624365.1 uncultured Puniceicoccaceae bacterium | reverse complement strand
TAGCGCTCAGTGCTTTTTTACTCTCGTTATCGTGTTCGATGGATTGTTCGGTGTGGCGACTAAAAGATATGCTGGTTTCAAATACTCAATATTCTATGCTACGGCGTTGTTCGCTTATATCTCTTTGCTGCCTCCTTTGGCTTACCTCTCAGCAGTTGTCTGCGAGTGGTGGAGACGAACTGATCAAACGTCTGGAACCTACGGGCAGCATTACCGACAAAGCGAATCTGTTGACCCATCTCCAGGAACAGAAACTTCGCGGCATTCTACACAACCTTAGTGCCCAAACCGGTGCTGCTCTGGTTATCGTTACTCTGCCTTCAATGGAAGGCGGCCAAATTGACGACTTTACTAATCGCTTGTTTGAAAAATGGGGTATTGGACAAGCCGATAAAGACAATGGCGTTTTACTGCTCGTAGCCGTCAAGGAACGTAAGATTCGAATTGAAGTAGGTTATGGTTTGGAGAGTGTGATTTCCGATGGCCTGGCAGGGTCAATCCGAGACAAATACATTTTACCTTATTTTAAAAATGGGCAAATGGCCTCCGGCATCGAGTCCGGCACACTGGCGCTGGCGAACCTAATTGCGCAACACTATAAAATAGAAATCTCGGAGAAGCCGATAGTGCCATCTCGAAAACAGCAAAATGACAACTGGCTCGTATTTATAATCGTACTTGCCGTTGTTATTTTGCAGATAGTTATACGAAAGAACCGACATTACTCAAATCGACGACGTTATTACAGCAGTGGCGGCGGTTGGTATATTGGTGGTTCCAGTGGGAGCGGAAGCTTTGGCGGTGGCAGTAGTTTTGGCGGTTTCGGAGGCGGAATGAGCGGAGGTGGAGGCGCCTCAGGAGGCTGGTAACATTAAGATTAACTTGAAGATAGGAGATTAGATCATGAAACCGGAAATACTTACAGAAACGATTCAAGAAGTGCTGGGCGATCAGTTACTGGCAGTTGTCCTCTACGGCTCTTCTGCAGCAGGTGATTACATTGAAGGGCAATCAGACTTCAATCTCCTTGTGATTGCAAAAGAATGGCGTTCGTCCGACCTAAAAGCGATACATGGAACACTTAGCAAGTGGTTGAAAGCTGGCAACCCGGCGCCACTTTGCTTCACACCAAAACGTTTTGAGGATGCCGCGGATGTATTTCCTATGGAAATGCTCGACATTATTGAATCGCACCGAGTGCTGTATGGCAATGATCCAATCAAGACTATTAAGGTCGACCTCACTCATCTACGCCATCAGGTTGAATTTGAGCTGCGTTCAAAACTACTCAAATTACGCCAAACTTACTTACAATTGTCCAAGCCAGACAAAAACTTAGGGTCGTTGATGGTGGAATCGCTGAGTTCATTTCAGGCAGTTTGTCGTGGCGCATTGCGTCTATTCAGCAAAAAAATCCCAATCGATAAACAAGTTGCAATACAGTTGCTCGGCGAACAGTTAAATGTTTCGATCGATGCATTTGAAACGATTTACCGACTGAAAAAAAATCCCTCGCTTGCCAAAAAACAAGATACGACTGAACTATTTGATCAGTACTTGCAGGAGATAGAGACTATTTTAGATCGCATCGATGTCGCCATGCACAATTAATCAACGAAACTATGAAGGAACAAAAAAATGGATGCTTGATCGGACTATTAATTACCCTTGGTATTGCACTGCTGTTTGTAGTGATGACCTTTGTCTATTTGAAAGGTATTTATAATGGCCTTGTATCCAGCGACGAAGCAATTGATGCCTCTTGGGCTCAGGTTGAGAATGTTTTGCAGCGTCGTTATGATCTGATCCCAAATCTGGTGAATACAGTAAAAGGTTTTGCAGATCAGGAAAAAGAGGTCCTTACCGAAGTTACTGCTCTGCGCAGCCAATGGGCAAAAGCTAGCTCTGTTGCAAATAAAGCAAAAGCAGCTACGGGGCTCGAAGCTGCCCTCGGGCGGCTCATGGTAATCTCCGAACGCTATCCGGACCTAAAATCGAATCAGAATTTTTTACGACTTCAGGATGAGCTGGCCGGAACGGAAAATCGTATTGCCGTGGAACGTCGCCGTTATAACGAATCTGTCCAGAATTACAACATGCGGGTACGCCGATTCCCTGGAAACATCATAGCAAAATACGCTGGCCTCGAAAAAAAGGAAGTCTACTTCGAAGCCGATAGTGGTTCCGCAGAAGCACCCGTAGTTGAGTTTTAACAACGCTGAAATAGTATGATAAATCGTACCCAAGGGAAGCGACATGACTAATCCAAATCTTGGATTGAGATCAAAACAAGGTTAGGCATATTCTCGCCATTTGTATTGCATCAAAACAAAGCCTTTGTTAGTCCGCACTAATCGGGTGAATTTAGTCTGGTCAAGCTGCGTCTTCGGAACTGCCAGGCTTTTTTCTCGTAAGCTTTTTTGGTTTTTCTGGCTTCTTTGGCCTAGGTTCTCTGGCTTTATTGAGCTTGATCGTCGGTTTCTTTAAGCCTTCAACTACGTCGCGGTCAATAGTCACTTCTTCAACATTTTCGATTTGAGGGAGGTCATACATCACGTCTAACATTATGCGCTCCATAATTGAACGTAGTGCTCGTGCACCTGTTTTCAATTCAATTGCCTTGCCTGCAACAGCGCTGATCGCATCCGGTGTGAAATTGAGCCGCGCGCCCTCCATCGAGAATAGTTTGCTGTACTGCTTAATTAAGGAGTTTTTCGTTTCTTTAAGAATATATTCCAAGTCGGACTTGGTTAGCTCGTCAAGCACTGCGACCATCGGTAAACGCCCTATGAATTCGGGAATCATTCCAAAATGAATTAAATCTTCAGGCTGAACATCACGCAACAATTCACTCATCGGAACTTCGCTATGGTGTCGATTGTGGTTTGTATCAAAACCCATTGCTTTGGAACCAACACGGCTTTGTACAATTTTATCAAGACCTACAAACGCTCCTCCGCAAATGAAGAGAATGTTGGACGTATCGAGTTGTATGTACTCTTGATTGGGATGTTTACGCCCGCCTTGTGGTGGAACATTGCAGACGGTGCCTTCCAGAATCTTGAGTAACGCTTGCTGGACGCCTTCGCCGGAAACGTCACGAGTGATAGAAACATTATCTGTCTTACGGCCAATTTTGTCGATTTCATCTACGTAGATGATTCCACACTCAGCCTTTTTCACATCGTAGTTCGCTGATTGTAGTAGACGTAATATTATATTTTCAACATCTTCACCGACATAACCTGCCTCGGTGAGAGTGGTCGCATCAGCAATTGCAAAAGGAACCTCTAGCAGTTTGGCGAGTGTCCGAGCCAGTAGCGTTTTACCACTTCCAGTCGCCCCCAGCAGTAAGATATTGCTTTTCTCGATCTGAATTTCTGAAAATTCATCGTCAAAAACTGCGAATTCTGTAATTTCCTGGATGCGATTTTCTGCGCGTAATCGCTTGTAATGGTTATAAACTGCTACTGCCAGAGCACGCTTCGCATAGATCTGGCTCACGATGTAATTATCCAGTTCTGCAGTAATTTGCGCAGGCCTAAGGAGATTAAACAGGCCCCTGTCTTGCCTAGGGGCAGTGCCCTTATTCTTTTTGTCTTCAGCTAAATCCGCAAGCTCTCTTTCGATGATCGTTTTACAGACGGTGACACACGAATCGCAGATATGCACGTTCGAAGGACCTGCGATCATTTTGTTCACTTCGTTTTGCGCTTTTCCGCAAAACGAGCACAAAGTCATCCGTGTGGACTTAGCCATAGTTAAGGAATTTGTAATTTATCGCATTAAGAATCTGTACCGGCTGGCTTTCGTTCGATTACCTTATCCACGATACCATATCCGACCGCTTCATGAGCCGTCAGGTAAAAATCCCGATCGGAATCGGCAGCAATTTCGTCCTCCGTCTTATTCGTGTGGCTGGCAATCAACTTATTCATCTGAGCCCGCCAGCGGAGAATCTCTTTGGCTGCGATCGAAATATCTGAGGTCTGCCCAGTGGCGCCCCCCGTCGGTTGATGCATCATCACCCGACTGTTGGGCAAAGCATAACGTTTGCCTTTAGTCCCGGCAGCAAGCAACAAAGTCGCCATGCTGGCGGCCTGGCCTACACAATAGGTGACGACATCGCACTGTAAAAAATTCATCGTGTCGTAGATCGCCATGCCATCCGTGACGCTACCGCCTGGAGAATTAATGTAAAGACTGATGTCTTTTTTTGAATCTTCCATCTGAAGAAACAACATTTGTGCAACCACAGCATTGGCCACAAAGTCATTGATGGGTGTGCCAATGAAGATAATACGGTCACGTAATAGACGGCTGTAAATATCCCAGGCACGTTCAGTGCGGCCTTCGCGTTCGTAAACAGTAGGTAATGGAACGTAACTCACGATGTTTGTTTTCTAGTAGTATGTTAATGCTTTGTGCAAATTACAGCCTCTCAAAAGGCTGCTGTATTTTTGTAAAATTCTCGATCATGTTTTATCAACGCCGGCAACTTCAGAGGATTCTTTAGCTTCCGGAGTACTCGCAACCGCTTCGCGCTCTGCTTTTTCAAGAATTAAGTCCAAAGTTTTGCTCATAATAATATCACTGCGCATTCGATTCAAGCGGTTTTGATCTTTTTGAATCTCTTTGACTATCTTCTCTGGCTTTTGGCCTGTCTGTTGGGATTCAAGCATGATTAGACGGCCAAAATCATCATTCTCCACCTGGATATTTTCCTTCAAGGCGATCTTGTTTAAAATCAGCCGTGTTTTGAGTCGGGTATGTGCTGCCTTTCCAGCCTCTTCATGCAGTTCTTCCTTCTGTGTTTCGAAGTCGGACTCTGAAGCACCCTTTTGTATGTTTTTCTGCATGAACTCCTGTAGCACTGAGTAACGTTCAGCTTCGATGCCACTTTCAGGTAATGGGAAATCAACGCTTTCAACAAGCTGCTCGGTTATCTGTCGACGTTCGTCAGTCGAATTTTGCTGCTTCTTTTGATCCTCGAGATTTTGGCTAATCCGCTCACGCAATTCTGCCTCATCTTTTAGCTGCATACTTTCAAAAAAGGCAGCATCCATCTCCGGCAAAATTTTCTTTCGTACTTCCTCAACTTCCACCGAGTAAGTCGCGGTTTTGCCAGCGAGTTCTTTGACATTAAAGTCTTCGTCAAAATCCATCGTTACTTCTTTTTTATCACCTGCTCCCATTCCAACGAGACCTGAAATGATGGCGGGCACTCCATACGGATGATCGGTGCCGGCCTCCTCCCAAGTATTTTTCTGTGTTCCCCATATAGGTTTATCCGGAGCAATATCGGCAATCATTTCCTCTCCAATTCTGCCTTCATATGAACATTTAACGTAATCACTTGTTTCAGCCGCTTTCTCGACGGTTTTAAACTCCGCCCGCTGACCCAGAATCTGATTTATTACAGCATCCACTTCTTTCTCAGAAGGCTTGGTTGAATTGGAAGTTACTTTAAGACCTTCATACTTCGGTAACTCGAACTCTTTAAACACATCAACAGTGAAACTTATGTTTACATCCTTATCAGGATCAACTTCAACCTCACTTGATTCGACTACATTAAATACCTCAATCCCCGATTTACCAACACCTTCCTGATAAGCACGAGTGATAACTTTCTTTGCGAGTTCAGCTTTAAGCTCTTTTGCATAACGCATTAGGATAATGTTTTCAGGAGCTTTTCCGGGGCGGAAACCTTGTATTTTCGCCTCACGTTGAAATTCTTTAATCAGTTGCCGCCGAACCGTTGCTACTTCATCAGCTGCAACAGCAACATCTACTTTCTTACGTGTTTCGGTAATGTCGTGTACCTCGGTTTTTATTGTACTCATAGGATGATATTCCACTTAGACAGGATTAACATGGGAAAAGCTTCCACGAAGATGGAAAGATGCACTTGGGTCAATGCCTATGTTGTCCTTTCAAACTCATAGGGTGTGATTTTTCTGTGGATTAGGATCATTTATCAAACTCGTTTCAGTTGTACAGTGCGCTGACGAATAGTAATTAACTTCCAAATTCTCTTTCAAAAACGAAACGTTGCATTAAATATCTATCTGTGTCTTATTGTCCCACATGCTGGCAACCATACTGATTGTAGATGACGAAAAGAATACGCGTGAAGGGCTCAGCATTGCTCTGATGGAAGATTATGAGGTGTACACCGCTTCGGGTGCAGATGAAGCATTTAATTTGATGGAAGCGGAAACCTTTGATGTGATTCTGACTGATTTACGAATGGCGGGCAAATCGGGCCTGAAGGTAATCGACCAGGCAATTCAACTGCCAAATCGACCGGTTTGCATCATGATGACTGCGTATGGTAATGTGGAAACGGCAGTCGAAGCGATGCGCCGAGGCGCTTTTGACTTTCTGACCAAGCCGGTAAATCTGGAAAAGCTGGAAATTATTATCAAGCGGGCGCTGAAATCAAAGACGATCGAAGCGGAAAATGTAGTTCTTCATGAACGTTTAGATAAAAAATATAGTTTCAATGGAATCGTTGGCAACTCGCAGGCGTTGACAGACGTTCTTGACAAAGTGAAACTGGTGGCACCTTCTCGGGCAACGGTACTGCTTGAGGGTGAAACCGGTACAGGTAAAGAGTTAATTGCTCAGGCAATCCATCAGAACAGCCCGCGTTCGCGCAAGGCTTTTATTCCGGTGCACTGTGCCGCGTTGGCAACCAATCTTCTTGAGAGCGAACTGTTCGGTCATGAAAAAGGCGCTTTTACGGGAGCGACAGAACGACGCATCGGTCGTTTTGAAGCAGCAGACGGCGGCACATTATTTCTTGACGAGATTGGTGAGATCGATGCCTCGACGCAGGTGAAGCTTCTGCGTTTTTTGGAGACACGAAGTTTTGAACGACTGGGCAGTTCAAAGTCGGTAAATATTGATGTGCGTCTGGTGTGTGCGACCAATCGCAATCTCGTTCAAATGTCCAAAGAGGGGGAATTTCGTGAAGATTTGCTCTATCGGCTTAATGTTGTGACCATTAATTTGCCGGCGCTGCGCCATCGACAGGAAGATATGGTCCCTTTGCTGAATCACTATATCAAACAATTTAGCGACGAAAATGGGGTCGCTCCGGTTCATCTGACGGAAGGAGCGCTTGGAGCGCTACGCAATTATCGCTGGCCGGGAAACATCAGAGAACTCAGAAATTTCTGCGAAAATATTGTCGTGCTCCACCGGGGCAGCGAAGTGACCGAGTACGATTTGGACGCCAAATACAGATCCGAAGAGGCTGACCTCGTACAAAGCGAGACATTTGCTCAAGCAACTTCGTTAAGTAAAACCGACAATGAAAAAAAGTTGCTGAGAAATGCGCTGGTCAAATCGAACGGCAACCGCACCCGGGCAGCTGAATTGATGGGAATCAGTCGGCGCACATTACATCGAAAGCTTAGTCAGTGGCCCGAACTGGATGTATGAATTAGAGTTCGGAGTATCGAAGAATTTCAGATGCTTAAAATGCTACTGCTCAGTAAATGGCTAGATTCGAGCTTCTAACTCCTCTTTCAACAATTCAAGGTTCGACGTCCAACATTTAACGTTCAGAGTATTGCGAATGACCAAGAAAGAACGCGCCGATTTTGTTCTCAAACGGCTGACAGAATTGTATCCGGAGACGCCAATTCCTTTGCAGCATAAAGATCCATACACCTTGCTGATTGCAGTGCTGTTGTCTGCTCAATGTACAGATGCCCGAGTAAACCAGATCACTCCGGCGTTGTTTGCGCGTGCCGATACTCCAGAGGCAATGATAAATGTTCCAGTTGAAGTGATTGAAGACATTATTCGGCCCTGCGGCCTTTCACCTCGAAAATCCAAAAGCATTGCCGAGCTATCACGCATTTTGGTTGAAGAACACGGCGGTACTGTGCCTGCAGATCTGGCAACTTTGGAAACTTTTCCCGGAGTTGGTCATAAGACGGCATCGGTTGTAATGTCGCAGGCTTTTGGCGTACCTGCTTTTCCAGTAGATACCCATATTCATCGTCTGGCACAACGCTGGGGGCTAACAAATGGTAAGAATGTGGTTCAAACAGAGAAGGATTTAATGCGTTTGTTTCCTAAAGAGAATTGGAACGCCCTACACCTTCAGATTATTTACTATGGGCGTGAGTACTGCACTGCCAGAGGTTGCGACGGTACGGTATGTGAACTATGTCGTACGCTCTATCCAAATCGCAAAAAAGCATTCAAAGCAAAAAAAGCGTAGTGTCAGTTATCATAAAACTTTACATTAGGCCCGAGTTCATTGGTTTGTAATTTACTTGCGATCTGAACAACAAAAGCAGCGAGTAAAAGTTTGCTGGATTGACTTAGAACAAGCGGTAGGATTTCTCTTGTACAGTACTTATGGCTCGCTATCGATCGTTTTTGTTTCCTGAAGCTTCTGTAGAAGAAGATGTTATACGGTTGGACAGCAGGGAGAGTCATCATCTTTCGCGGGTATTTCGGGCAAAAAGAGATGAAACCATTGAAGTGCTTAACGGTGAGGGAACTCATTATTTTGGACGGATTCAGTCGATTGATTCCAAAGTGGTTAGTGTTTCAGTAGAGTCGATAAAGACCATTCCTAAGGTTGGCCCTCGTGTGGTGCTGTTACAATCCGAGTCCAAAGCAAAGCCGATGGATCTGGTTTTACGAATGGCGACAGAGATTGGCGTGACTGCAGTTCAGCCGATTTTCACCGATCAGGGTGATCGTCAAAAACGCCGATACGAGAAGCGTATGCTGGTAATGATCGAAGCCTGCAAACAATGTGGCTTGAGCTATGTTCCGGAACTCTACGAGCCGTGCTATATGCAAGATTGGTTGCACGCAAATCCTCAGCAGAAAAGCACCTTGCGATTGGTCGCCAGTTTGGAGAATGACAGTCAGCCACTTCTAAACGTTCTACAAGAGGTTTCTGATCCTTTGAGAGAAGTCATTGTTGCAGTTGGCCCTGCAGGTGATTTTTCAAAGCTGGAGTACAAACATCTGAGAGAAAACGGTTTTGTAGCAGTTTGTCTGGGTGCAAACGTACTACGTGTCGAGACTGCAGTTGCTTACACTTTAAGCGTTGTTGATCAGGCAATTCGCGTTCGATCTTCAAGCTAAATTCCAACTTCTTTTTAAGGCTGGAACTATTTGCCGACTATCTGAAAAGGAGCACCGGGATTTTAACCTTACGAATCAATATAGTGGTGGTGCTGCCGACGATCATCTGCCGAATATGTGAGTGCCCATAAGCGCCCATTACTAGAAGATCGATTTGTTCCTGATCGACCACAGTTGCGATAGCATCCTCAGGGGAACCGTCGAGAATTTGTGCAGCCACATCAACGCCAGCCTCGCCCAGAACTTTCTTGGCTTCGTTTAACTCTGTCTCAAGCTTTTCGTTGTTTTTGCCAACGGTTAGCAGACTGCACTTCATCCCTTTTAAAAGTGGGCTTTTGGCTGCATACTCGACGGCTTTTCTGGAGCTGCCACCGCCATCAAACGCCAGCACAAACTGTTCCATCCTCCTAAATTCCTTAGAGACGACGAGGACAGGATGTACGCAACTACGAACAACGCGTTCAAGATTGTGACCGAGATGATTGGTGGCAAAGTCTGCATGGGTTCCACGTTTGCCAATAACGACGAGGTCTGCATCGTGTTCGTAGTTTTCGATTGAGTCGCTGATTCGGCCATGCTTTTGGTCTGCTTGTATGTCCTGCACGCCTGCCTCGCGAAGTTGCATTACGGCATCTTCAAGAATGGCTTCGCCATGCTTTCGAGCAATTTTTGCTCGAGCCGCTTCGAGCTCAACAATTTCGGAAAGTAAGGCGCTTCGTGAACCAAGAGCCATGTGACCACTGTGACTTGCTTTAACCGGGTCTTCATGGTGTGGATCAAGCATGTGTAGCACATGGACAGAAGCAGACAGCTTTTTCGCGGCCCAGGCTGTATGATTATAAACACTGGATGCGTAGGCAGATCCGTCCGTGCAGGCAAGTATAGTGGGCATAAGTTTTAACGGTTGAAGTTGGATTTGGATCTAGTGGTTACTGGTTCCATTATTTGCATCTGGCTTGTCGTACTTGGCAACTTTGAGGATTAGAGTCTGACTCGCTTCGTTGACCCCAAACAACTCTACTTCTGTCCCTTCACGTCGAAATTTCAAGACAACACGGTCGAGTGCGTGAATGGCTGAAAGATCCCAGAAGTGAGCGTTGGAGACATCAATGCGCACTTGATCAATGACTTCTCTGAAATCAAACGCTTCGGCAAAGGTGCTGGCAGATACGAAAAAAAGCTGTCCATGCACAGTGTAGGTGCGTTTCTTTTTGGAAACCTCCAAAGTCGACTGAATCTTGAGTTGACCGGATACTTTGTATGCGAAGAAAAGCGCACTTAACAAAACGCCGACTCCAACTCCATAGGCCAGATTATGACTGAGGACAGTTGTGAGTACTGTTGCGATCATAACGATGCTCGACGTACGATGATGAACACGTAGATCGCTAATGGATGACCAGCTAAACGTGCCGATAGATACCATGATCATAACTGCTACCAATGCAGCCATCGGAATCTGACGAACCCAGTCGTCTACCAGCACAATCAAGATCAGCAGAATAATTCCGGCGGAAAAAGTTGAAAGACGACCACGGCCACCGGATTGAACATTGATCACTGATTGACCGATCATGGCGCAACCTGCCATGCCTCCAAAAAAGCCTGAAAAAATATTAGAAACACCTTGCCCGACGCACTCTTGGTTTTTGTTGCTGGAACTGTCGGTAAAATCATCAATTATAGTGGATGTCATCAAAGACTCTAAAAGTCCGACAATCGCAAGTGAGATCGCGAACGGCAGAATAATTTTTAATGTCTCCAGGTTGAGCGGTATATCCGGAAGTAAGAAGACGGGCAGCGTTGCTGGAAGTTCTCCCATGTCGCCGACGGTGTTCAATGTTTTATCCAGCCCTAGAGACATTGAAATTCCGGTAAGCACGATGATGCAAACTAGGGGAGAAGGCACTGCGGTCGTTATGCGCGGCAACCCATAGATAATTGCAAGACCGGCAGCTACCATGCCGTACATCAGAATCCCCTGATTCTGAAACTGAGGCAGTTGCGCCATAAAAATGATGATAGCAAGCGCATTGACAAAACCAGTGACTACTGATCTTGAGACAAAACGCATCAAATTTCCCAGTTTCAGAAGCCCCGCGGCGATTTGCAACAAACCAGTTAGCACGGTTGCAGGCAGCAAGTATTCCAACCCATGATTTTTCACCAATGAAACCAGCAAAACAGCCATTGCCCCGGTTGCTGCCGAGATCATTCCTGACCGGCCGCCCACAAAAGCAATCACTACAGCAATGCAGAATGAGGCGTACAGTCCCACTTTTGGATCTACTCCTGCGATTATGGAAAAAGCGATTGCCTCCGGTATCAGTGCAAGCGCAACAACCGTTCCGGCGATCACATCCCGACGCGGATTCGAAAACCATTCCTGAAAGTACTTATTATGCTGCATGGTTAGGTTACAAGGGTTAGACCACCGCAGTGTGACTTACGATGGCGAAAAAATTTGCAGCAAGACAAAGCAAACGTTGTGGATCAAGTTTTAAAGAGAAGAAATTAAAAGCCAGGCAAGGTAACTTTATTTATATTTTTAAATCGTTTATAAACAAACAATAGCAAAAAAGATGACATGGGAGTAGTGTTGTCAGGAGCGAATAATCGTTTAGACAATCACTCTCTATGAAAACTACACAACAA
>CAZUYZ010000183.1:0-13068 GCA_964624365.1 uncultured Puniceicoccaceae bacterium | reverse complement strand
AACTCATCTTTACAAATACTTGTTTTGTCCAGTAGTGTGAACTTTTTTAGGTAGTTGTCTTATGATCCAGAATATTGATATTCCAGACGAAGTTCCGTTTATGGTGCTTAATGATGCTGTACTTTTTCCGCAATCCATAATGCCACTGTTCATCTTTGAGCCGCGTTACAAGAAAATGCTGGATGATGTTTTACCATCCGATCGCATGATTGCTGTAGCGACTGGCTGTGAAGACGAAAAAAATGCGGCTAATGAGGAGAAATTTCACGCTGTGGCCGGAGTTGGTATCATTCGTGCCTGCAAACAAAACCCCGATGGCAACCTGAATCTTATTTTGCAGGGTATTTCACGTGTGAAACTCGAGGAAGTCAGCAGTGAAGAGCCTTATGGGACCGCTCACATAAAGAAAATCGTTAGCGCTCCAGGTGGGACTGACAAACAAGTAGCTTCCTTAAAACAGCAACTGATTCAGCTCATACAGACACAATCCAGACTAGGCGCAAATATATCCAAAGAGGTATTGGGATTCTTAAATAGTATTGAGGATTCTGAACAGATGCTCGATTTAGCAATTTACACACTTTGCTCATCAACAGCAGTTAAGCTTGAACTTCTTGAAACGAATGAAGTTGTTCCGCGCTTTAAGAAATTCATCCTTTTTCTGCAGTCTGAGATTCAGCAACTCAAGCTCAACATCAAACTGAAAGGCAAGCTGGATGATGGCGATATTGGCAACAATTAGTGTTTGTCACACCAGTATATCTGGAGAAACTTCTGCAGCAGTATGACTGTTGAAATTATTCAAACCTGGCTCATCAAGTTCAAGCTACCTGAAAATATGGCTGAAACTTTGGCTGTAGGCCTGTCTCTGCTTCTGTTAATCCTGCTCGTCTGGCTCGCCAACTTTATTACCAAGCGATTTATAAAGGTAGTTGTTGACCCATTTGTTAAAGGTTCGACTTCCATTAAATGGGATGACGAATTAATTGAACATGGTGTCATCATTCGCTGCTCGCATATAGTGCCAGCAGCAGTCGTACATTTCCTAACCCCATTGATCTTCGCTGATTATACGAAAATCGTAGATGCTTCGAAAGTCGTTGTTAATACCTATCTCGTTATTATTACACTATTGATAATTGATAGTGTATTGAATTTGCTTCGTGAGGTTTGGGATACATTGCCGGTCGGCAAACGCTTTCCATCCAAGAGCTTTTTTCAGGCAGCCAAACTAATCATCAATCTGATCGGAGTTATTTTCATCCTTTCAGCTCTTTTAGGTAAATCGCCCCTAGTCTTTTTCTCAGGTCTTGGAGCCGTAACTGCGATTCTATTACTTATTTTTAAGGATGCCATCCTCGGACTCGTCGCAGGATTCCAGCTCTCGATCAATAACATGGTAATGGTTGGAGATTGGATTGAAATGCCGGGACGGGGCGCTGATGGCGATGTCATTGACGTTTCACTAACAACGGTAAAAATACAAAATTGGGATAAAACCATAACGACCGTTCCAACCTATGCGCTCATCTCCGATTCTTTCAAAAACTGGCGTGGCATGTTCCAGGCGGGTGGTCGTCGTATAAAGCGGTCTATCAATATTGACCTCCGCAGTATTCAATTTGCTGATGAAGCGCTTTTAAATCGATTTGAAAAGATTCGTGTTCTGCAACCCTATCTCAAGGAGAAGCTGGAGGATATAAAAAAGTATAATGCTAATGTAAGCAACGATCTGTCCGAGCTTATTAATGGCCGAAGACTGACTAACATTGGAACATTTCGTGCCTACTGCGTGGCCTATCTTCGGAATCATCCTCAGATTCAAGCAGATGACATGACACTTCTTGTGCGGCAATTGGAACCTACCAAAACCGGACTTCCAATCCAGTTATACACATTTACCAAAGACACACGCTGGGCCTATTACGAGGCGATCCAAGCCGATATTTTTGACCATCTATTTTCAATTTTACCGGAGTTTAACTTGAGACCCTTCCAGGAACCTAGCGGCGCCGACTTAGACACTGTTCTAAACAAAGCTACTTAGCGCTTTTTGAGTTGCCGTCTCATTCTTGTTTGCCAACAGATTTTGCGCACCTGAAAAAACGATTTGGCCACCATCCTCACCCCCTCCGGGTCCGAGTTCGACAACCCAGTCTGCCAAACGTATAACGTCAAGGTCGTGCTCGATAATGATGATTGTGTTGCCCGCATCACGTAATTTAAACAAGAGATCCATGAGCCGCTGGACATCGAGCCAGTGGAGTCCGGTGGTTGGTTCGTCCAGAATGTAAAGTGTTTCGCCCTGCTGACGCTTACTTAACTCTAATGATAGTTTAATTCTCTGAGCCTCACCACCGGATAAGGTTGTTGCCGCCTGCCCCAGCTTGATATATCCAAGACCTACATCCGACAAGGTGTGTAACTTTTCGGCGATTTTTGGCTGTTTGGCGAAAACCGCCAACGCTTCATTAACGTCCATGGATAATACATCAGCGATACTATACCCTTTGTAGCGAACATCCAATGTTTCCCGATTGTATCGCTTGCCGTGACAACTGGAACACTCTGCGTAAACATCCGACATAAATTGCATATCCAGCTTGATCACTCCATCGCCCTTGCAGCGTTCACAACGCCCGCCCGATACGTTAAAGCTGAAACGACTCGCTTTATATCCACGAATCTTCGATAGTGAGCATTTGGCATACAAATCACGCAGCAAGTCAAACAGCTTGACGTAAGTTGCCGGATTCGACCTCGGGCTACGGCCAATCGGCGATTGATCGACCCGAACAACTGAACTGAAGTGATCCAGCCCATCGAGTCCTTCATGCTTTCCAGGTATACACTTCGCTCGGTTCAATTTAAAGGCGGCTGCTTGCGCCAAAATATCATTGATCAAAGTACTCTTGCCCGACCCAGATACACCGCAAACTACAGTGAGTAATCCAACCGGAAATTGTACATCGACAGACTTTAGGTTATTTTCAGTCGCCTTTTTTATTTTCAGCCAATTTGAAGATACTTCCAGCGTAGGCCCATTTTTTTCAATGCACGTGTGCCCACTTAGAAAGCTACCGGAACGGCTTTGTTTTGCTTTATAGGAATCTGGTGGTGCGCCCTCAAAAATTACATTACCTCCCTGTACACCAGCGCCCGGACCCAATTCAATCAGATGATCCGCAGCTCGCATGGTGTCACCATCGTGCTCAACGACAATCACGGAATTCCCACGATCACGCAAACCGGCTAATGTTTGAATTAGACGTTGATTGTCCAGAGGATGCAAACCGATACTCGGCTCATCCAGCACATAAATGACTCCAATCAATGACATGCCAAGTTGTGTTGCCAGGCGCACCCGCTGAGCCTCTCCTCCACTCAAACTCGTGTAGCTCCGATCTAAGGTCAGATAACTCAATCCCACTTCGTTCAGGAACTGAAGTCGCTGCGCCAAACCATAAACAGCATCATTAACCGTATCGTAGCTAGAATTAGAACTCAAAGCGCTTACAAAAGTAGCCGCCTCCTTGAGCGACATATTTAAAAAGTCCGATATGGAAACAGATTCGATGAGTACACTCAGACTTTCCGGACGCAGACGTCGACCTTCACACATTTTGCAGACACTACTTGTTTGATAAGCCATCATACACGCTCGCAAGCCATCGCTACTCGTCGTCCTTCGAATGCGCTCCAACTCAGCGAACGCACCGGCAAATTTCATCATCTCCGGCTTTGAGTTGCCACCTTTTAATTTAAAACTAAACAATCGATCTCCAGTGCCTTGTATAATTTGATCGCGAATCTCGGGCTCCAATTCTTCCCAGGGTTGGTTCGGATCAAATGGCAACTGCTCTGCAAGCTGCTTCAAAATAGCATTGTGCTTAATGATCATTTTTTTCGAACCTAAACGCAGTGGTTTGATTGCACCCTTTTTTACTGATTTCGTAGTATCAGGCACTAATAACTCCGGTAAAAACTGAAGTGTCTCACCGAGACCACCGCACTCCGGACAAGCGCCTTCGGTATGATCCCAGGAAAAGTTTCTGGATGAAATCGAGTCGTACACATCACCACAATTAACACAGGCCAGCCGATTACTCAGCGCGAGTTCCCGCCAGCTATTATCTGCTGCCTTGTCCTCAATCAAGACCACTGCGCGATCCCCTCCTTCGCTAAAAGCGAGTTCCAGCGAATCCGCAAGACGACTTCGCTGGTCGATATTCAAAACGATGCGATCAACAACAATCTCCACAACAATTTCAGTCGCCTTGGAATCAATCAAATTAGGGTCGTCCAGACGATGAATCTCTCCATTGAGCCGCACTCGTTGAAAGCCGCGTTGCTGCAGCCGTGGCAACTCCCCACGCAGCACCGAGGGCTTTGCGACCATCCAGGGCGCCAGTATCATCAAACGACTTTTTGCCGGTTCTTTAAAAATACGCTCAAGACAATCATCCAAAGATCGTCGTTCAATAATACCGCCGTCTTTTGGACAATAGGCAACGCCACAGACTGCCCAGAGGACACGGGCAAAATCGGCGATCTCAGTAATCGTCGCCACTGTGCTTCTTGGACTTCCCCCACCCGTGCGCTGCTCCAGCGCAATAACGGGTGAAAGGCCATGAATAAAATCGACATCCGGTCGCGGTATCTGGTCCAGAACCTTACGCGCCCTGGTCGAGAGACTGTCCATGTATTTCCGGTGTCCTTCTGCGTACAAAGTATCAAAGGCTAGAGACGATTTCCCCGAACCACTCACACCGGTAATGACCACTAGCTGATTGCGCGGAATTTCAACATTCACATTTCGCAAATTATGCTCACGAGCCCCTTTTATGCTGATTGAACTAACAACTGTATCTGAGACGGAATTCATAAAAAAAGTTAACGCGTTGTTTCAAAACAGTTTCGAAAACTGTCTTTGATTGTAAACCATCATTTGGATTGACTGTATTTAATAATCGTTTTTTCTGATTTTGGAAATTTAACCGTACGTTTATTAGTATGCCATGTGCCTGTCTAGCCTCCCTTAGTAATTTGCTCGGCATGGTAGTCGGTGTCCCTTCGTTGGTGCCGGGTGTTTCCTTGTCGCACGCTGCCAGCTTGGGTTTAGCCGCCTCAGCAGCATTGGATCTCAGTGGCTCAGGAGGCACCGACTTTAGCGCTGCACAAGCGTTGGACGCTTCATTTGCCCCATCAGTTGATGCGGGCGCTATGAGTAATCTGGCTTTGACCGCCAACATGTCTCTCATGGCAAACCTAGCGCTCGGCATTGATCTATCCTGTCCGGAAGCAGGATTTGCCATCGAAGAACTCGGAGCGTCGATTCCGGCTCTTGTAAGTATGCTAGCCCAGCTTCCCCTTTTCGCGATCCCCAATCTTGCCGCTTGTGCGCAAATGGCCATGGCTGCATCGGTTGGGCTCGATCTCTCGGCCAGTGTAGACATGAGTATGGCGCTCAGCGCAGCGCTTTCGGCAAACCTTTCGGCGAGTCTTTCAGCGAGCTTTTCAGCTATGCTCAGCGCTCAACTTGCCTGCATGCCGGGACTTGGGCTCGACCTCAGTTTTGCGCCATCGATCGATCTGCTGGCAGGAGCGATACCAGCAATCAATGCAAATCTTGCTTTGCTTGAATCCGTTCTATCGATGATGTCGATGCCTCTTTTGCTTTTGGTAATCGCTTTTTTCACACCACTCGAGCTACTTATTTCAACTTTTGGATTTGGAGTGTTGGCCCCAGGGTTTGATTTTGCCGCAGCGCTCTCCGCGACAGCTGCTGCAAGCGCAAGTATGTCTATGGGCGCCTCGGCAGGCGCTTCTATGAGTATGGGAGCCTCGGCTTCGGCTTCGGCCGGAATCTCTGGTGGAGCTGCTGCCAGCATGGCGGCAACCGCTGCTGTTTGCGCCTCCGCTGATTTTGCTGCTGCCCTTTCCGGATTAATAATTGTACCGCCTCTTGTGGCATTATTTCTCCCGTTACTAATGCTAATCTTAAGTTGTCTCGGTCTCGGCATGGTTCAGACAACACCGTGTTCTATGTGTTTCCTCAAAGTTCCAGACAGAGATATGCTCTGCCCAGGACTTGAAGCTTTGAGTAAATCCAAGAACAAATATAGCGCCAACGCCTCCGCGCTCACTCGTGAAAAGTTTTTTGCAAGCATACAGTCAACTCAGTTTGGCTCAAATATGGCGGAAAAGATAGAAATTGAGAAAGCGCGCATTGCTACTGAAAAAGCCGAAAAAAGACTTCGGGCACACTATTTAAACGAACTCAAAACCTGGCTCGAAGCATCCGAGCGTAGTGAAACTGCAACCAAAGTCGCGATCGCGGAAGTTGCAGATCGTCTCGGCATGGAAGTGAGCGATCTGGTCGCTTCCGATGAATTTGATAAAGTTGAGGGTCATACAGGTATGAGCGATGAAGAAATCTTGGGATCAACAGCCCCGCCCAATCTTGAAAATCTCCCTGAAGAAGACGTGAACGATCTATCTGAATTGCCGGAGAGTTTGAAACAGAGCATGTCCAGTAAAGGTGTTTCTTTTCCGGCAGTCAGTGCTGACGAAGGATCTGAAGCAGAATCCGGCGAAAACGAAATAGTAGATGGCGAGGGAGAAGAAAGCGGTAAAAGCAAAGTTAGTGACGCTGGAATTGACGGCGCTGGAGTTGGAGCGTTCTCCTTTAAAATTGGTAAAGGCGGAAAAACAAAAAGCAAAGATTTGGATTCTGATCAAGGTGATGACTCGGCAGAAGACTCGAATTTTGATAACGCTCCTGCTGGAGTTGCAAGCGATGGTGGAGACAACATTGAGCTTGATATTAACAATCCTGGTGGAACAAATTCCGAAGAGGATAAACAAGACTCCAGGTCAGAATTTACCAGTAACAGTGACGGCGATGAACTCGATAAAAATGTAGACGGACTGCCGTGGCACAAAGTGGGCAGACGCCCTAAGCGAAAAACCTCAAAGAAAGACTTATTAGATATCCTTGAAGATGCCGCTGATGAGACATCTCAAGCCTAGACACAGTCTAAGCTTAGTTGCAATGTAGTAGAGAAAGTAAGTCATGAAGTGCATCTGCAAACTCAAGGTCGATAAGTTAAGGAGAAACCTGACTATAGCCCAAAGAACCGTCTTGGGCATTCAGGTACCAGAACTGTCCGCTTTAGAGAACTTAGGTGTATCAGAGGATTTATCCGAAGATTTTACTGCGCCGGCTCTTGTTGAAAGCACGTCTCTCAGTGAGGATTTTGAACTAAGCGAAAGTGAGTCCGCAACTATTAACGCCGCAGAACAACTTACAGAAACAGCAAATCTGCAAAAATCACTCGATGAGGGTTTTGGCATTGATCCAAGTCTGCCTACCGCGCCTGGAAAGTTAGGGGGAATCATCCACGCCGCAAAAGTTAGTGGATTGATTGATGTTCTTCAGACAATCGCAGATTTTGAAGGTCTTAATCCAATTGCAGCAGCAGCAAATGCCATCGACTCAGCTGTAAGAAAGTTTGGCCATGACCTAATGGAAAGTAAACTTGCCGATGATACGGGCAGTTTTTTCAACAAACACGCTAACAGTATTAAGTTTCGTAAAGACAGACCTGGCGGTTTGTTTAACAGCGGTAAAGGCGGAGGCAATAATACCTCAGATGGCAAAGGCGAAAAAGATGAACCGCCTGAAATACCAAGCAAAGAAGATCTTGAAAAAAAGAGGCCTGACGAGTGGCCTGACATGATCGGTGACTCTGTTCGAAAATTGAATGACTACGTTGCAAAGACTCCAAAATCACAAATCCAACGTACTAGCCTAGCCGATTTAATGATCGATAGCTTAGGCAGCAGCCTTTCGAATGATCTGAGCAAACTGGATCTTAATGATCTAATTGCCCGAGCAAAATTAAAAGCAGAGCGTAAGTACGCTTCGCACCTTATTAACGAAAGCAATCCTGAAGGAAAAGCATCTTCACCAAACGCTCCAAAACCCACATCGGCTCAATCGCAGCCTGGATCCTCAGTAGCCAGTGACGAATACGAAACGAACGAAAATGATGGCACAAACGACGAAAATTCCGCTGCAAGTCCTAAGAAAGCCGAAACTTCAGATAAAAGCCACATCGTAGATAACGAAGACGACTCCAAATTTGAAATTACAGTAAAAGCTCTAGATCAATCAAACGGCGAAAAGATGATCAGCTTTCCTGATCTGCCCAAAGTTGCCAACAAAATGGCAAATTACGATCTCCGCGGACGCAGTTCATGGGATCAAAAAAAATCAGCCTCAAAAGCCCTTAAAGAAATTGATGAGCTGGAAAGGCTAAAAGAGGAAAAAATCAAAGAGTTCAAAGAAGCAAGAGAACTAAGAGAGGCTAAGGAAGAAGCTGAAAGCTTATTTAAGTCAGAAGAGAGTAAACAGACGAGTATAGAAGAACAGTTTGAGGGCGAGGCAGAGCCTAAGGTTAATGTTCAGGTGAAGACGCCGGAACTACCGAAAGTTAAAGATTCGGAAGTTGATGTTCCAGTAGGAACGCCGGAAATACCTAATAGTGAAAATGCGAAAATAGCCGCCGAACTGGCAAATAGCGATGAACAAAAGCTAATAAATCAGATAACCAACGATGGAAGTACTCCGTCGAATAAAAGTTCTGATTCAGGTGCTCAAGTCAGCAAAAACGTAGCAAAAGCAGCCTCTTCCATTTCAAAATCTGAAACCACTCCAAAAGCGCCTACGACAGAAGAGGAACTGTCATTGAAGCTAGCGAAGGAATCGGGCACTGCCGCCAAAGAAGCAATGGTAAGCTCGGCGCTGACTGCAAATTCTGCTGTAGAAGTCATGAATCAAACATCCTCGATGACTCAGAGTTTGATCATGAATCCTACTACCTCTAACCCCGAGACGCTTGATCGACTAAAAAATTTGTCGAGTACTTCAACGAATTCTTCGATAAAAGCATCCGAAGCATCCACGAATGCGCTAAAAAATTTCAAACTCACGATGAAGCATCTAACTGCTGGTGATTTGGAGAAAGCCGTAGAAACCAGGGATCTCGCTGTAAAGGATGCGGAAGAGGCAAAAATCGCTCAGTTAAATGTACAGAAAGCAAGACAAGACTCAGCCAAATTAAAGGAGGCAATTAACTCCAATAACGACGACAGTACTGTTGAGTCAGAGCCCGAAAAAGGTAATAATGAAGAAGCGAAAAAGCGTTTCATTAAAGGAAAGGTTGATCAAGCCGTTAGTAGCGCAATGAAGGACATGGGAGGCAATATCTTGTCTCCTTCCGGACTTTCATCCATCGCCGAAAAAGTTACTTCGATTCAGATAAATATTCCAGCAATTACAGTCGTCAATGCAAGCCTGTCGACCGAGATGCTTCTTAAGGCGACCGCAAAATTGGCTCTATTTCTATCGCTGAAAAGTACATTTGGGGATAATCTACTGGGACCATCGGGTGGCGCTTCAATCCAGGCTTCAATTAATTCTGCCATTTCAGCAGCAGCCTCTATCGGTGGCAGTGCAGGAGCCAGCGCTGGTCTCGGCGGTGGTGCAGGAGCTGGCGGTAGTCTCGGCGGTGGCTTAGGTGCAAGTGCTGGCGGCGGAGTCGGCGGTGGTGTCGGGGTTGGAGCTTCCCTAAGTGCAACCGCTGCCATAAGCGCATTAGGAGATCTTTTTAGTGGTTCGTCACCATCGGTAATGGCAATATTGCTCCTCAAGGGTATACTTCTACAGTTGAAGATGTTAGGGAATGACGTAGTCGAAACGAATGCCTGTTACTTGTCCCTTTACAGTATGGCAGGAAAAGATGCTAAGAAGTACTATGAAGAGCGTCTGGAAAAATTGGAGGAAGAGCTTGCACAGATTAATGCGGCCAAAGGTGCAGATACAAGCACGATAGATAATCTTCTTCCTGAATCCAGTCAGAGCGCAAACGACAGCCAAGAGGACGGTAATGGAGCTGTAGAAAAAAATTCGGATAACGGAGAAGGCAGCAACAAAGATGGGAGCGATGAAAGTGACGGTGAAAAAGATGGCAACTCAGCGGATGATGACGGAAATTCTGACCAATCGGATGATGACCAGGAATCAAAGGACCAAACGTTATCCGCAGCTAATTCCAACTTTGCCAATATTGCATCCACAGCTTCGTGGTTCCAAACTTCAAAACGTTTACCACTGAAATTGAATCTCAGCGATAAACAGAACACAGAAGATTCTACAGACCTACTTGCTAACGCTGGTTCTGAAAAAGACTTTACAACTGATAACTCTAAACTCCAGGGGCTTTCAAATTTAACTTCAGACGGTTCGGACTCATCTGATTCAGACTCACTGAATTTAACATACTCGAATTCATCTGATTTCGGTTCCGACTCCGACGATTTGGATTCGTTGAATCTATCGGCTGCCGGTTCAGATTCAGAAGACAAAGACAATGCATCCTGGTTTCAAAACGCACGGCGCGCGCCATTGCAATCTGAGCTCAATAATGACGCAAATGCTGGTGATTCGGGTAACGCCGGTGATTCGAATAATTCAAATGATTCCGGTGCGAACTCTGATTCCGAGGACACTAACGATTCAAATAATCAGAACGGTTCAGATTCTGAGGACTCAAAGAGAGATTCAGCAAAATCCTCTGACGATGGATCAAACGATTCTGGTAATCTGCATGGGGACAGTTCCAGTAAATATTCCAGCAAATCATCAGCGGGAGGGAAAGTAGCTGCGGGAGTTGCAGCTGGCGCCATTGGCGCTGTGGGCATTGGAGCTATGGCAGCCATGGCCATGAGAAATAAAGGCGGCCGCAGCGGTGTAGGAGATAGTGACTTAATCGACGGTGGCAATAGTGGTGGCGATGGTAATGAGGACACTGGTTTTGATGGAAGCGCTGGTAATGACGATTCAGGCAATGGCAATATGGGCGGCTCAGACTCTGCCAACAGTCCAGGAAACTCACATTCAGGAGCAGGTTCGGTTATCAGCGGTGGATCCAGAGAGAGTGACGACGATGGGCCATGGCATCAAAGAGCCAAGCATAATGACCCTTCTAAGAAAGTGTCGAAGAACATATACGCAGTTGGAGATCCAACAGTAAAGGCGAAACAGGATGAAGATGAAAATGGCGCTGAAACAGATCCGTCCGATTTTGAAGAGATCAAGAAAGGAAACAAATGGCACCACCGCGCCAAACACGACAACACAACTGAACTTAGACCTGAAAGAGAGGACAATCCAAGTCCCGAAGATCCCGACTCAGAGGTGAAGTAACCAGTGTCTGGCCGGAAATGCCTTATCGTCCTTAACTACAACATGTTGCACTGCATCTCGTAGGCCGAAAACCAAGTCCTACCAACTACACTGCACTATCTCCCGCCAAAAGTACCCGGAGTGGGGCTCGAACCCACACGCCCTTGCGGGCAAGGGATTTTAAGTCCCCAGCGTCTACCAATTCCGCCATCCGGGCAGATGAAAGAAACCATTCAGTAAGTAAGTATGCTCGCTATTGGCAAGCTTTGATCTTTATAAAGGAAAGTAAATTTGGAATTTAGTGAAAATCACCGGATCAAACATTTTATTATTTTGTTGTAGCCGCGGCGCTCTGTCGCCGTGCTTGCCTGAGGATGCTAAAACACGACTGTGGAACCTTCAACTTGTCGAAGCGGCGACAACGAATAATCATTCATGAAAGTGCATTTAACAGAATTCTTTCATAGAAAATAGCGAAAAAACTACTACTCAATATTCACTACTCTTAAGAATGATCGACTCCCTTTTCACACAACTGGCTACCATAGAGTTAATTGACTGGGTCGCGATGTTTGCCGGCATTCTCGGGGTGCTTCTCAGCATTAAAGAACGTCCCAGCGCCTGGCCTTTATTCATACTCTGTTACTCGGCCTATATTTATATTAGCCTCCGCTCGAGATATTACGCATTTGCTGGAATGAATGTCGGATTCGTAGTTATCGCCATTTACGGATGGTACAACTGGTCCGGCGCAATCAGTCAGGATACCGGCAAAAAAAAGCCAAGTCCTGAAATCTCTTCACTACCCCCAAAGCTCTGGCTGTTTGTTTTCTTATTCCTTAGCATAAGCACAGTTGCCATTGGCTTGATGCTCTTAAAAGTAGGCGCTGCACGATTTCCATTCTGGGACGCTTTTGCGGTCAGCAATGCGCTGATAGCACAATGGATGCTCAGCCAAAAACACATTGAAAACTGGATTTTCTGGATTCTTTCGGATTTGGTATATATTACCTTGTTTCTGAACGACAAGCTTTGGCCCAGCGTTATCCTATTTGGCGCCTTCATAATACTCGCTTGTAAGGGCTGGCACGACTGGCAAAAGTCCATCAAAAACGATGCATCCGCCTCCAACTCCTAGCTTCTCTTAAAATGCTCCATCGCATCGTCATCACAGGTGCTGAATCGACTGGTAAAACGACCTTCGCTCAAACCTTGGCAAATCATTATTCTGAGCCATGGACGGAGGAATTTGTCCGCAAATACGTCGATCAAATCGACAGAGAATTACAGCCCAAAGATCTTGAACCTATCGCCAACGGACAATTGGCCATTGAAGATGCAATGCTGGAAAAAGCCGAAAAACTGATCGTTCACGATACAAATATATTATCTTCGATCATTTATGCAAAACACTACTTCGATACCGAATTCAACTGGGTTAATCGGCGCTTTAAAGAGCGTGATTATAGCCTCTATTTATTCTGTACGCCTGATATTCCCTGGAAGTCAGATCCAGGCCAGCGGGAAAGCCCTCTTGCTCGCACTCAGCTTCATCAAATATTCAAGACAAGGCTAAAGTCCCTAAAACTGCCCTATCTGGAAATTCAGGGCACAAATAAACAACGCTTTGAACGGGCAGTCACGGCCATTGATAAACTCATTGAGCATTGAACCTAGATTCGTGAGTTGAGATCACGATCTTTCATAATCTTTTGCTCCACAAGACATTGAGCAGCTGACTCGACGCGCCAAAAGGCGCGCCTTCACAACTCAACAATATCTTGTACAACAAAATCTTATAAAACCTCATCGACCTC
>CAZUYZ010000182.1:0-6757 GCA_964624365.1 uncultured Puniceicoccaceae bacterium | reverse complement strand
TAGATTTTTATGGAATCTTTAGGAAGAAAATGAAGAAAATCTGTACTTTCAAGGTGCCATATTCACTACGCTTTCAAAACGCCGTCCACAAGGACATTGAATTGAAGGCGCACACCATAGAGTTCCACCGTAAAGTGTATTACACTCTGCCTCAGAGAAAAAGCGCTATATCGGAGAGCTTCCAACAGGCTACAGTGGTGAATTTGGTCCAGGAGTGCAATCATTGGTCTGCGTGCTTTACCATGATGCCAATCTCAGTCAACCAGGCATAGTAAGACTATTGAACCTAAAAAGTAAATAGTGTCTGGCCGGGAATACCTTATCATCTTTAAATACAACATGTTGCACTACATCTAGTAGGCTGAATATTTGTCAATATTGACCGATAAAGCTGACAAACACGCTAAAAAACAGGATTATTCGCTGTTAAACGGGCCAACTTTGGGTCAAGGTTGGTGCCATCAGACAACGATTCGAAGTACAACTCGCCCTGGAAGCCGTTCCAATCGAATGGGTCGAAATCCCCACCCGCGCACGTGATGAACTGCCTCCCACTCTGGCAGCGCTGCAATGGGTGTTCACCACACCGCAGGTTAGCAGTGAGGTATTCAGGCTCCTTGAAGACCAGCTGCTGCGCAACAATCGCTCAATAAGGACGACCCGGCATGGATCTCTGGCAGATCCTGGTGCTCGGAGTGGTTCGATTGACCCTGGGCTTAAACTATGATCGTTTACACCACGTGACCAACTACGATTCACTGGTGCGCCAACTTCTCGGTCAGCCCGCCTTTGATACCACACTGCAGTTCAAGTTAAGCACTTTGAAAGAAAACGTTGCTTTGCTCAGTGAAGAGCTTGTGTGAAGCAATGAAAAACCACGTAGCAAGCCGGGGGAAGAAACTTTACCACAACCCAATGCTTATACATGGATCGAGTAACGCTCAGCTATTCCCGATGTTATTTCCCTCAAACCATTTTCTACTCGCTGATCAATCAATGATCGTCGATATTTTACAGGCATTACC
Organism: uncultured Puniceicoccaceae bacterium; assembly: GCA_964624365.1. Taxonomy (GTDB): domain Bacteria; phylum Verrucomicrobiota; class Verrucomicrobiia; order Opitutales; family Coraliomargaritaceae; genus Lentimonas. Next base: position 5,732 of record CAZUYZ010000182.1, on the reverse strand, counting down.
ATGTGATAATGTATTTGCCATAAACAATGACTTGCTTTCCATACCGTTTCATTATTTTTTTCTCTCGCACGATTACTTTAATACGACGTGTGACCCCGCAGTGAGCTGCGGGAAATTCTGCAAGTTAATGTTGCTCTTATCCTAAGCAGACCCAGTGTTAGAATCTTAAATTACTAAAAATCTGCGTCAATCCGTGAAATCTGACTCTTCGACTCTTCGATAAGCTCAGTATTTTCCAGGCTCAGTACACTGAGTTCGTCGAAACAACGAATAAAAAGCAGAAGTAGTATCAAAATCCAAACACCTAATTGTATGTCAGAAAATCTAATCCTCGAAACTACCCAAGGCAGTATAGAACTCGAATTATTCGACGAAATTGCTCCGAAAACCTGTGAAAACTTCCGCACACATGCCAAGAACGGCTATTACGATGGCATCATATTCCATCGGATCATAGAAAGTTTCATGATTCAGGGAGGCGATCCTACAGGAACCGGACGTGGCGGTGAGTCTATTTGGGGCAAACCCTTCGAAGATGAATGTGTCGATTCGCTTACGTTTGATGGCCCTGGCATCTTGGCAATGGCTAACGCCGGACCTGGAACGAACGGCAGTCAATTCTTTATCACCACCGTTGCCACCCCTTGGCTTAACATGAATCATACCATTTTTGGCAAAGTCGTCAACAGTATGGATGCTGTAGAAAAGCTGGAAAAAGTTGAAAAAGGCCCGGGCGACCGTCCCGTCGAAGATCAGAAAATAATCAGCATTAAACCCGCTGAGTAAAAATTTACAAATTCTGGCGCTGCACGGCTTTACCGGCTGCGGTGAAGATTTCTACAATTTTTCGAAATTGTGGAAATCTGGCGCAGAATGGCACTGTCCTAACTTGCCAGGCCACGGCTCGCATCCCGCGCTTGCTTGTGACTCTAAAGCAATTATCAAATTCGTTAATGAGCAGAAGTTGGAGAGGCAGCGTATTGCACTTGGCTACTCAATGGGTGCCCGGATAGCGCTCTTACACGCGCTATCTCATCCAAATCATTGGGATGCTCTGATCTTGATCAGTGGCAATGCTGGTATTGAGTCGAAAACAGAACAGGTTGAACGTAAAACACATGATCGAATGCTCGCGAATCGCTTGTTAGGTAGTGGTGTACGTGGATTCCTTCGTTATTGGCAACAAATGCCTCTTATCAAAAGTCAGCAAAGAATTAGATCTGACTGGCATAAACAAATGCAAGCTAATCGCCTCCAGCATTCTGCAAAAGGACTTGCCGCAAGCCTGGTTGAATTTGGGCAGGGCAATTATCCGAATCTTTGGCCTCAACTTTACAAGCTACAATGCCCTACTCTACTGATAACCGGAGAGCAAGATGACAAGTACTGCACCCTGGCTAAACGTATGGAAAAATACTTGCCAAACGCACAATGGAATTTTGTTCCAGATACGGGACATGCACCTCATTTGGAGGCTCCGGAACAAACGGCACTATTGATCAAACGATTTAGCGATACTTTCTTGGCAAACTGATATTGCCGAACGACTTGACAAAAGTTAAATCAAGCCTCCCTCTTAGGAAGTTTAATAGTAAAATTGACTAGTTCAAATTCCAAACATTAGCTTATTACTTATACTCAGACTGGCGTAGATTAGTAATTGTACAAAATCATTATTTGACGACTTATGAAAATTAAACACTGGGATATGTTCGCTTTCGTGGTTATTTATCATGCACTGATACTGTGCCTAATACCCTTTGCTATAACTACTTTCTCGTGGAGTGCACTCGCCTTCTTCCTGATAACCTATATTATCGGTGGCCTTTCGATCACAGTTGGTTATCACAGATTATTCGCTCACAAAGCTTATAGCGCAAATCCATTTTTTGAGTGGTGCATTTTGCTGGGCTCGGCGCTATCGCTTGAAATGTCAGCGCTTATGTGGTCGCATGATCATCGCAATCACCACAATCATGTAGATACCGATAAAGATCCTTATTCTATAAAAAAAGGATTTTGGTATGCACATATTCTTTGGCTATTTGACTATGATCGCAGCTATGACGAAACGCTTGTTAGTGACCTGCTCAAGAATCCTCGTGTGGTTTTTCAAGACCGTTTCTATGTTCCATTCGTAATTGCTGTAAACCTGGCAGTGTTTGCTCTTGGCTGGTGGTTGGTAGGGCCCTTTGCCTCTTTTTATTTTGGATTCCTACTGCGCATAGCAATGATTCATCATAGCACCTGGTTCATTAATTCTCTCTGTCACACTATCGGATCAAAAACCTATGCTCGCGAACTGAGCGCTGTTGACAATGCGCTGTTGGCGTTGCTCACATTTGGCGAAGGTTATCACAACTATCATCACGCCTTTGCGGCCGATTATCGGAATGGTATTCGCTGGTATCATTTTGATCCTTCCAAATGGATTATCTGGATAGCTGCAAAGCTGGGAATGACCAAAAACTTACGCGTCATTAATGATATATCTTTGCAAAAAACTTTGGTACAGAAAGACAAAAAAATGATCTTACAACACCTTGAAGAAGAGATGGATGCAGTGGCGACTGAGCTAAAGGCCAAACTTGAAGAGCTCGCCAAAAATTTTGAAGAGAAGGCCACAGCAATCATGCTTAAGGCACGTGAGCTTAAACAAGCTACCCATGATCAAAAAAAGAAGATCTTGGCTGAATTAAAAGTGCTGCGGGCTTCGCTCAAGGAAACCTGGGGCGAGTGGGTTGCACTTACCGGACAAGTAGCACGTCAGTACCAACTGGCACACTAGCAAATCATAAAGCTTTGAAAGCGCACTCATATCCGGTAGTCGTGAGACTTATCTGAGGTAAATCGAACGATTCAGTGGGTTCAATCAACCCCAAAGGCACGGAACTGTACCGCCAAGGTAACTTCATTTGGCTCGTACCTTGTCGAGAGCTTGGAAAGCAATGGTCGGATCCCTCTGGCATCGTCCTTGAATCTCGGTCCAACACCGTGTTGGGTACGCCAGCGACTTGATTGTAATCAGGCACACTAGAGTCTGAACCGCAATCCTCTGCTTAAGTGAGCATGAAACCGGAGCACCGGTAGCTGTCGGCTTCGCCGCAGAGGTCTCAAAAACCGATGAAAACATAAGCGAAGACGAGCAACCCGTAGCCATGGGAATCTACGCCAAAACCAATCTCCAAGGAGCCGTTGTCACAGGCAATGCTCATGCACCTGCAAATTTATGTCCACCCATTTTTCAATCGGACTCTGCTAGTGTTTTTATCGAGCGCAGATCCAGCTTCCCAGTTGCCAGTGTTGGAATCGATTCAACACGTTTGATCACCTTAGGCATCCAAAGATTGGAATAACCTAAATTTGACAGTTTATCTTTTACGTCGGACAACTCAATATCGATGGCCGACAACAACACCAGCGCTTCACCCTTCGCATCATCGGGGCGTGAACCTATTGCCAACATTGGCATCTCTGAATCCATCATACCAAAAGCTTCCACCAAAGCCTGCTCAACCGTCCCGTGAGGCACCATCTCACCCGCTATCTTAGAGAAACGCGAAAGGCGGCCTTCGATAAACAGAAAACCATCGCCATCAAATCGTGCGAGATCACCGGTGATAAGCCAATCATCCTGCATTACTTCGGCAGTACGCTCTGAATCGTTCAGATAGCCTCCAAAGATGTTCGGCCCCTTCAACAATAGCAGCCCCGTCTCTTTCACGGGCAGAGGTTCTCTGCTATCCGGATCTAAAATACACGCCGCCTGCCCGGGAAAAAGACGGCCCACCGAACCCTTTCTAAAACCAGTTGTACCGCTGCTCTTTGAATCATCTTTGGCAATCAGCTTATCGGGCAAATTGGCACAAACCACCGGAGAGGTTTCGGTTAATCCATATCCTTCGAGATACTCACTACCAAAGGTTTTTTGCCACAATTCAGCAAACCCTGCCGGTGTTTTCTCAGCTCCGGTGACTACGTACTTCAAGGTTTTTAGTTTTTCAGGCGCTATACGTCGAATGTAAGGTCTCAAAAATGTTGGTGTGCTGATCAATACAGTCGCAGACTCAGCGGCGATAGCTTCGGCAATTTTCTTAAACTCCAACGGCGATGGAAGTGTAACTACTGAAACACAGCGAAGGATCGGATACCATAAAGTGACAGTAAATCCGAAACTGTGAAAAATCGGCAGGCTGGCGATCACCTTTTCGCCCTCCGGCAACAGCTTTGAACCGTCGATTTGAAGGCAATTACCCAAAACATTACGATGAGTAAGCACAACTCCCTTTGGCTCGCCGGAACTGCCACTCGTGAAAAGCAAACCTGCTTCGGCATCACCACCTTCCGACGGTACTTTTAAAACTTTTGCAAGTAGCTTGGCGGGTAACATTTTGACTGCCGCAAGCATCGTCACAGTTTTCAGTTTCGAAATCCTCTTAAGTACTTCGACGAGATCAACTATCCCGCTCTCCGGCCACGGAAAATCCGAAAGTTTCTTCTGCACACGCTCTGTTGTTAGAATACAGTCAATTTCAGCTTTTCGCAGGCAAGCTTCAGCGCTCGTGCGTCCCAGCGTGAAATTCAGGTTAACAGGTACCTTTCCTGCCAATACCACCGCAAGATTTGCGATGCTAGCGCCAATACCCGGCGGAAACACGATACCGACGCGGTTCCGGCGCGTCCAGGATTTCAGCTTTCTTGAAACGAGGCAGGCCAGCGCCAACAGCAGACCAGCCTGCATTTCACGCCGCTTGAGCGTGCGATCAATAATTAAAACTCGATTCGACTGATTTGCTAGAGCAATAAAGCTTTCAAGAGCAAGATGGCTATTCAACTCCGGTCGTTTTTGGAATTCTACTTCACCACTATCGATTGTAGTTGGTTTACTCATTGTTTACCTCAGGATTTCTGAACGATACAGATTCGCGAATTAACCCGTAATACCGTCCAGACGCAAAAACAATCGGTCAAACTCTGTAAATTTTTTATTTCTTCAGTTACCTATCAGGGCCAAGCTTTGCAGATCAAAACACCGTGCTTTAAAAAGCTTTTCATTTCCTTTCCATTGACAACTAGAATAATTCTCAGCATACAGTAAGCTTGTTTACTAATGTCATCATATTGATTATTAATGAAGTCGCCTTATCTTTTATTATTTACCTTGGTCGCTTTGTTTACAGCTGGTTCAGCCTTTGCTCAACGTCCAGCCACTACCACTCTTATTTCCAGAACAGAATTAGAAATTAGCTGGGAGGATAATTCGAACAATGAATTTGGTTTTGCAATATTCGCATATCCGGATTTATTTTCTATTGGTATTAATGCAGCGCTAGTTGATTTAAAGCCAGCCAACTCAACTAGTGCAATCATACCAGAACTTACAGGTGGCGCAAAAGTACAGTTTATAGTTTACGCTTATAACGAAGAAGGCCTTCTTCTGGAAAGTGATGGCTATGCGCTGACACCAGAAATTGTAATGCCAGATGCAATAATCCGCTACGGACATCAGGCTACGGTAGGACAATTGTTTAAAGCTGAAATATACTCAGATCAACTTGGCCTGCAAACCTCTGCCGATGTAACCGGTCTGCCAAGTTGGGCAACATTTGACGAAGAGGAACGCAGCGTTTCAGGCACACCTGATGTAGAGGGTATTCATATTCTGAACCTCGACATCGGTTACTCAGACGGCTTTAACATAACTGAAACAGTTCCGCTAAGAGTTTTGCCTG
>CAZUYZ010000181.1:0-4866 GCA_964624365.1 uncultured Puniceicoccaceae bacterium | reverse complement strand
AAAACTTGGACGGCAGTACACCCTCTTTATAACTTTTAACTCATCTTTTTAGGATGATGCGTGGAGAATCTTGGGATTAGTTGTAAATTTATTAGAACATTTTTTCACTTTGTATGAACAAAAAGGTGCAGCCTGTTTCTAAAACAAATATGCCTGAAAACGTCTCAGAACGCTCCTTACTTTATCAAGAGTTTCTTGCTGAACGCGAAGAGATTTTAAAACACAAGTGGATTGAGTCAGAAAAGGAAGGAAGAGACATCGGGTTCGAACGCGCGCTCCTTGACTGGATACGCAAGCACCGCAAAACTTGGCGTAAGGAGCGTGCGGATAATCGGAAGCAACAATCCTGAGACATTTGAAATTAGAAACTTACAGACGAAGCAAGCGCGGAGTATCGCTTTAAACTTTAATCCGAAAGCGTGCCTTTGGTTGACGGCAGCGCGTTGTTCAGGCGAACGTCTATTGATGTCGCACAATCCAATGCACGCGCCAGACACTTGAATAACGATTCTGCGATGTGGTGTGGTTCTTCTCCATATTCAAGCTGTATATGCAAATTGCACGCCAGGTTATTTGCAAAAGCCTGAAAAAATTCCTTTATCAGTACGATATTAAAGTCGCGCACCATAGGAAACTTATAGTTTACGTTGTAAACAAATGCCTGACGATTTGAGAGATCCATGACAACGCGTGCCAGAGACTCGTCCATCGGAAGCAAGAAAAATCCGTAGCGTTTAATCCCTTCTTTTGCTCCAAGCCCTTGCTTGAATGCTTGTCCAAGAATGATACCAACATCTTCAACCATGTGGTGGTAGTCTACGTCAATATCACCTGTTGCTTTGACCTTAAGATCAAACAAACCGTGCTTCGCAAAAAGGGTTAACATGTGATCAAAAAAAGGTATCCCAGTGTCGATCTGGGATATACCAGTACCGTCAATGTTTAGTTCTAACTCAATTTGAGTTTCTTTGGTGTTGCGATTTAGTTTTGCGATGCGGTCTTTAGCCATGATTTTGCAGCAGTTAAGAAAATTTTCATTTCAGATTCGACGCCTATGCTGACACGAACGAAAGAGCAAGTTAAAGGATGATCAGGGAAATAACGAACTAATATCTTTGAGTGATTTAAGTACGTAAAAAGCGATGCAGCTACTTCTGCGCCCGACTTTCCAAAAGCATTTTTCGGCTCAGTGAATAGAAAGTTGGTAGCTGATGGGTAGGTAAACCAGCCGAGCGCAGCCAGTTCTTCACAAATCATTTCCCGAGTTTCAATGACTTGCTTACGATGTATGTCGAAGGACTCAAGATCTTCAAACGCCGCCTGCGCGGCAACTTGAGCAATCCGGTCGACGTTGTAAGCGTCACGAACCCGGTTCAACATTTGAATAACACCTACGCTGGCTAGAGCAAAACCGATCCGCATACCTGCCAGACTATACGATTTTGAAAAAGTCCTTACAACTATAAGATTTTCATACTTCTTAAGCAAAACAGCCGCAGTTTCACCGCCAAAATCAACATAGGCTTCATCAACAACCAAGAGTCCATCAATCTGCTGTAGAATCGCCTCAATCTCCAACAGAGAAAACGCTACCCCAGTAGGCGCATTAGGTGAAGTCAGAAAGAAAACAGATGCATTTGCAGCAACAATTGCCTCTATATCCAGCTTCATGGATCGAGTAAACGGTATATCGATAATGCCGTGTCCGGACATCCCGGCTACAACCGGATAAAGGGAATAGCTGGGGACTGTTTGACCCACACTGTTATCATGAACGTAACAACGGGTTATCAAATCCAGTATATTATCCGAGCCATTACCGATAATTATATTGTCTGCAGCTAGTTCAAAACGCTCACCAATGACAGTTCGCAGTTTCAAGCAAGTTGGTTCCGGGTATAGACGCAGCTTTTCAACTTCGCCAGCAACTGCCTGGGCAACTTTGGGTGATGGTGGATAGGGGTTTTCGTTGGTGTTTAGCTTTATCCATCCTTTTTCCTTTGGCTGATGGCCAGGGACATAGGCATCAAGTTGCTGGACATGCTCCAAAGCATTTGTACCCGCATCAAAAGTTTTTTTCACAGCAAATAAAGAAAGTTAATTTAATTTAAGAGAATAGACCCATTCCTCTAATTACAAACAGCGTAATCAAACCACAGATCAACCCAAATATTTTTGCCTCTTCCCGGATTTCGGTTTTTGTAGGGAAGATTTCTGCTTAAAGTTTTCTACAGCAAGCTCGCTCCTCATTTTAGCCAAAGAATTTCCTATTGTAGCCGCCACAGGACCCAGGCAATCAGGTAATCCTATGGGATGGTTTTGAATCAAAGTTTAATTTTCAGCCCGATTAATCTCATTGCGTCGAAATCCAACAGCAATTTAGTATGCACAGTGTCCATTTTACTGGCATGGTTACAGGGTTGATCAAGTCCTTCAGAATCGGGCAAGTGCGGAATTAAATGTCTGGCTCGGACACATAGCTTTTCGGACCAAATTCGAATCAGGGCGGTAGTACCCCCCCATTTCAACACGTTTCCCCTGAGCGCTGTTTAGTTCATCGACAATTTTAGCTTCACTTTTTTCAAGCGCTTCCGCCAGAGTTGCAAATTGTGCTTTAAGTTCAGCATCGTTTTCCTGAGCCGCAAGCGCCTGTGCCCAGTAAAGCGCCAGGTAAAAGTGACTGCCACGGTTATCGAGTTCATTTACTTTCCGTGAGGGCGATTTGTTTTCGGCGAGAAAACGAGTGTTGGCCTCATCCAGTGTTGCAGCCAGCACACGGGCTTTTTTGTTATCAAAAACCGTCGCCAAATGCTCAAGGGAAACAGCCAAAGCAAGAAACTCACCGAGAGAATCCCAGCGCAGATGATTTTCCTTCTGGAATTGCTGCACATGCTTTGGCGCGGAGCCGCCAGCGCCCGTCTCAAATAGACCACCACCGTTCATCAATGGTACGATAGAAAGCATCTTAGCGCTGGTTCCAAGTTCCAATATTGGAAACAGATCCGTCAAATAATCGCGCAGTACATTACCTGTTACTGAAATCGTATCTTTTCCTTCTTTAGCACGCTGCAAGGTTAACTCGGTTGCTTCAACTGGAGCCAAAATACGAATATCGAGACCTTCCGTATCATGGTCTTTCAAGTACTCATTTACTTTCTCAATTAACTGTGCGTCGTGAGGCCTATTAGCATTTAGCCAAAAAATTGCGGGAATGCTGCTGGCACGAGCACGCGTCACTGCTAACTTAACCCAGTCGCGGATTGGCGCGTCTTTCGTCTGACAGGCACGCCAAATGTCGCCCTGTTCCACCGCATGTTCCAATAACACGTTACCCGCAGCATCCGTCACGCGCACAGTACCATTTGCCGGAATCTCAAAAGTCTTATCGTGTGAACCGTACTCTTCCGCTTTCTGAGCCATAAGGCCGACATTGGGCACCGTACCCATAGTTGACGGATCAAATGCTCCATTGCGCTTACAAAAGTCTATAGTCGCTGCGTAAACCCCAGCATAGGAACGATCCGGTATCACAAAATTTGTATCCTGAAGCACACCATCCTTATTCCACATCTGCCCGGACGAACGAATCGCAGCTGGCATCGACGCATCAATGATTACATCGTTGGGAACGTGAAGATTGGTAATCCCTCTGTCAGAGTCGACCATGGCAATATCTGGTCTGTTCGCGTATGCAGCGGCAATTTCTGCCTCTATGTCTGTTCTCTTTTCCTGTGGAAGAGCTCCAATTTTTGCACGCAAATCACCAAACCCGTTTTTTACCTCAACTCCCAGTTCATCAATGATTCCTTTGTATTTTTCGAAGACGCTTGAGAAAAATACACTGACTGCATGGCCAAAAATAACTGGGTCAGAAACCTTCATCATCGTAGCCTTCATATGTAGCGAGAAAAGAATATTTGTTTCTTTTGACCGCTCAATTTCAGCCTCAAGAAATGCACGCAGAGCTTTTACACTCATAAAAGTTGCATCGACTATCTCACCCGCCTGCAGGACAAGCTCATCCTTAAGGATCGTTTTACTGCCACCCGCAGCAATGAATTCAATTTTGGCAGTAATTGCCTCAGAGAGAGTGATCGATTTTTCATTACCAAAAAAATCGCCCCCTGACATACTGGAAACAACTGATTTTGAATCCGCATTCCATGCGCCCATACGATGCGGATTATTTTTTGCGTACTGCTTGACTGCGTTAGCAGCACGACGATCTGAATTACCCTCGCGAAGGACCGGATTCACTGCACTGCCCTTTACTTTGTCGTAAATCGTTTTAATTCGTTTTTCTTCACTGGTCTTAGCATCCTCTGGATAATCGGGCAGCGCGTAGCCTTTTGCCTGAAGCTCAGCAATAGCAGCTTTCATCTGAGGCACCGATGCCGAAATATTTGGTAGCTTGATAACATTTGCCTCGGGTCTTTTTACCAATTTTCCAAGCTCTGCAAGAGCGTCTTCAATTTGTTGCGACTCAGGCAACATCTCGGAAAAACTTGCAAGAATTCTACCGGATAGGGATATATCACGAGTTTCTACACCAACACCAGCAGCGCCCGTGTATGCTTTAATAATTGGAAGCAGGGAATATGTGGCAAGTGCGGGTGCTTCATCAGTAATTGTGTAAATGATTTTGGCTTTATTACTCATAATAGAAGGCCCCTCCTCTGTCATAAAAAGGGGAAATTCAGTTAAATCTTTTGAGTTATAGCTGTATTAAAGTTTCTGTAAATAACCATCTTTGCAAAATTCTACTCGGGAGTATAATTTTTTCTGCGAGGCAGGATCGGATGGGCTCACGGGGATTTCGCCCCGCAAGCCTTCCACACCACCGGACATGCGGTTTTCCGCATCCGG
>CAZUYZ010000180.1:0-29844 GCA_964624365.1 uncultured Puniceicoccaceae bacterium | reverse complement strand
CATACTCTTCCGAATAACTTGCGGTTGTGTACGTTGCATCATCCACAATTTCACGCTTCTTGAGACGTCCGAGTGCATCATACGTGTATTTTAAAGTATCATCTACAAAAGGCCCATCCATACGGGCGAGATTGCCGGCCCCATTGGTTAAACCATCGTCGGGGTAATAAAAAAAGCTGGATGTGCCGATACCGTCTGTCATCGAGGCGATTCGATCATAAAAAGCCTCATAGGTAAAACTTTCATCCAAAGAAAATGAGGTCATGTCGATGTTTGCAATAGCAATAACTCAGTTAAGTATTTAGAAATCATGGAACATTGGACTGACTCTTTTTTGACCCGTTGGACTGACTCTTTTTTGACCCGACCCTTTTTTGACCCTCTCCCCATGCTTAAAATGCGCTAATCTGTAGGCATAACATTCAGAAAAAGGTAATCGCTTGGCCTTCCAGGCTCTATGCGACGATGTCGGGGCAAAGGCTGAATCACGAGGTCTGACTGAAGTGAAGCTGATGAAAAAAAGCATGACTGATTCAAAGCCCCACGTTCTCTCGTGGCACAATCAGCCCTTCTTGTCTCCTTTAGAACTTTGATCGTCTCTCACCACCAAGGCACATTTGGATAAGCGGCAAAAGAAAATACACACTTAGTTGGATAGGATAATTATTGGAGATATAACTATACATATAAATGGGTATAGTTACAAAAACAATAGCCAAGTTAAGAGTACGATATCCATGATCTTTCTTAGGCCAACAAAGCCAGAGAAAGAAAAGAAAGAAAAGAGGATTGCTGGCTATTGCCTTAAAGAAATCACTCACAATCATCGCCTCCTGGTACTACATCTACATGTTCCTTAAGCTCCTTGCCTGCAAGAGCACCAATTCCTTTCGCAGCTCCTTTTGTGGCCTCATTTTTAGCACTTTCAATAGCTTCTTCCTTGAGGTAATTAGTCAAATGTCTACCTTTGCGTGCTTGATGAGCAGCTCTAATTCCTTTAGCAGCTTGAAAAGCATTCTTACCTGCACTTAGACCAAGTGCTCCCATTCCTGCACTAATTGCAACATCCGCATAATCCACACATTTTGTAGACTGCCAGACTTTACTCCAATCTCCATCCATTATAGCTCCTAAACCACCATTTGCTGCAAATTGAGTTCCAAATGAAATCCCAGCCCCAATAGTTGCACCAAACCAAGCGAATTGCCCATCTTTATCGGTATAATTAGCAGGGTTGTTCCCGACATAAGCGTATAAATTTGATCCTTCAGGCAAGAACTCTGCGGGAAAACCCAAATTAAACTCCAACGGGTCTCTGGAAAGCCAACGTCCCAACTCTGGATCATAGGCGCGATAGCGTGTTAAATGAAGGTTGCTTGAGTTATGATAAAAATGACCCGTGTAAAGGAAATCGCTTTCTACACCATTGCCACTGATTTTTGTTATCTCACCCCAAGGTGAATAACTATACACAGACTCAATCGTTGTTCCGTTCGAAGCCATAACTTCCCGAATTGAACCAAGGTGATCATGTGTATAATAGTAATCATTTATTCCCTCCCGAAAACCATTGTTAAAGTAACTTCGCTCAACACTGGCGCCAGTGGAATCGCGACGTTGCACAATTTGTGAACCTTCCCAAAGATAGATATGGTTGCTTTGCTTAGTCCCGCTTTCAGATTCAACAATGCGCACACGGCGATTCATTCCGTCATATTCAAATAGGGTCTCATGAGAGGCTTCAGTAATCTTTATTAAACGATTCAGTTCATCCCATTCATAACTACGAATGCCATCGTTGAGCAGGTTTCCGTCAACATCGTAGGTCAAAGTTTGACTGATGCCGTTGTCTGCCACGGTTATAGAATAGCTTTGTGTCACAGTGGGATGAATGCTATCGTCGGCGATAATATCAATCGTGTGGGTGCCGGGCGTCAATTCCAATTCTGCCTCAAAATTCATCGGACCGCCTGGATTGTTGTTGATGTCGCCATCATCATACATCCGGGCAGGCTGGTCGTTCACCGTGATTTGAGCAGGGCCTTCGACCGTGCCTCTGAAGTCAATCACACCACCAGATTCTAGCCCGGTAAGTTGATTGAGAGTGTTGTGCGTTGCAGTAACAGGACTGTAATCGGTACGTGCCTGTATGCGGTTTCCAGCAGGATCGTATCGATAGTGATGACCAACCACAAGACTTCCGTCGCTTGCCAGAGTATCCACCGCATCCAGAAGTTGCCCGGCTGAATCGTAAGTAAGGTTATACGCTTTTGACGGAGTGCTGCTGCGTTGTCGTGTCCACTGAGTAATTTGCCCCTTTGCGTCATAGGTATAATCGTAAGTTGAAAGATTGCTAAGATTTTTATCAAGGTGTTCAATGCGGCTTAGTCGCAAGTTTCCGCTTAAGGCACTGTGATAGCTGTATTTACTGCGTTGACCGTTTGGATAATCGACAGTACTTAGATCCTGACTATCGCCAACATAAGTGAAGTCAAACCGGCCAAGGGCGTTGGTCTGTGATTCGACACGGCTAAGACTGTCATATTCCGTCAGGGATGCGCTGCCGTCAATGCTTCGGCCAATAACACGTCCGACTGAATCATATTCGTAATCAATCAAATCGTTTACCCAAGGCCCGTCTACAGTGTCGATTTGGTTAGCAACATCGTACGTCCAGATAGTTCGTCCGTGGCGATCATCCATATATTGCAATCGATTTAGAGCATCATATGTGAAATCAGCATCACCACTTGCCAAATTTTTTACGCCGTCACCATCCAAATCGATCCAGTCAAGGTTGTTGCGTGAATCATAATGATAATTTACCGTTTGCCCACGGGCATTCTGATATCCAGTTCGGTTACCATTGGTATCGTACTGGTAGGCCGTAAAATTGCCAGTAGCATCGGTTTTCTTGCTGACCCGGTTGAGCGCATCATATGTCCAGGTGGTAGGGTTACCGTTAGCATCAATCAGGCGGCGCAGGTTGCCGTTGGGCTCGTACAGGTAGCGAGTGAGTTGGCCAAGCGGATCTTGTTGGGCTTTGAGACGTTTATTGCCATCGTAGTAAAAACGGGTGATGCCTCCTTGCGGATCGCGTATATAGTCCAGGTTGCAACATCCCCAGCCATACTCAGTGAACATTCCGTCCGGATAGTGTTCCCGAGTGATACGGTCGAGGTCGTCATACTCAAATAGGGTCATGTAACCGCGACTATCGGTAATCGTCTTTATGCGCGGCATTTTCACCCCATTCATGCTATCGTAGGTGTAGCTGGAAAGTATGGCGACGGTTCCGTTACCAGCCGTATGCGTAATTCTTTCAAGACGAGGCTCACCTGAATAGTAAACGTAATCAGTGGTTTCATTTAGAGGATTGATTACGTAGTCGATAAGTCCATCGGCACGATAGAATAGCTGGGTTGTGTTGCCAAGCGCGTCGGTGAATGAAGTGATTTGCTGGGCTGCGTTGTAAGTGAAGGTTCTTTCAATGACATTATTAGGATTAATGACTCTAATCAGGTTGCGGCCGCTGGTGCCGTATTCAAAGTTGGTTGTATTTCCGTCCGGGTCCGTATAGGAAAGGGTTTTTCCTTTATCGTTGTAAGTATAGTAATGGTATTTACCACGAGAATCTCTGATTGTGCGAGGCTGGCCAGCATCAGTCAGATTACTGTAGTTGACATAGCTGCCATCAGCATAGCTTATTCGACTAATCTCACCGCGACTTTCACTTCCGACAGTAGTGTAGTCATATTTGGTCTTTGGAGCGTTTAACGGCGCTTCATTGGAAAGCATTTGTTTGGCATCGCGATACCAGCCTTCAGAATGATAGCCATCAAAATAAAACTCTTCGAGCCCGTCTTCAGGATCAGTAATGCGGATACGATAATTTTCCCACATAGTTTCACCCAGTTCCGGATAAGGATCTGAACCATTTCTAAGTCCGTCGGCTGGTTCGATGGTAATTGCGTAAGTGCCGCGAGAAAGATCAATATGACTCATGAACCCACCTGGACTGAAGGGCGCTTCCACTTCGTCATAACGGTAACCGTAAGCGATACCGCCCATGTCTGTCTGGTGGGTCAAGTCATAACTGACACCATCGGCCGAGAGCGTATACCCAAAGGTTGCAGTACGACCAAATGGATCAGTAATGGATTCGATCAGGCCGTCCGCATTGTAGACTAGTTCTGTATTGCGTCCCAGTGCATCAGTGATCGTGACAAGTCGTCCGTTTGCATCATGAGTAAAACTAAGCGAATGACCATGGATGTCAGTAATCGAGAGCAGCAGCATATTGGTTCCTCCCGGCATGGCGGTAGGCACACCATATTCATAAACACTATCATCCGGTAGAGTCAGTTGATAATGATAGTCGCCTGTTTTTGCCAACGAATAATCATTTAAGCGTGACGGTGAAACGTAATTTCCCGAGTCCAGTGTCCAATGATCCCGTCTGCCGTGAGGCATGACGATATCCACAGAACCGTTGGGGCCTTCCATGGCGTAAGAAGCATAGCCAAAGCTCCACTTGTTGCCTATCGGGCGTAACTGATTGAGCGCGTCCTGGCTATTGTAAACAATATAGATTTCCATCGCTGGCCCGAGTTCGGGCTCGTACCAGATGGGCACATCGCGCACAACAAAGTTCATGTTCACCGGATTGACCTCCCATACTGGACTACCGCGGCAGCTTTTTTTCTGGTTCGTATCACAATCATCGCCTAGATCATCTTCTGGTCGAGGCAGTCCGCAGCAGCCACCTACTTTCTGCAATTCATTATCAGCAGGCGCTTCGACACCAGTTGCGTCTGAATCGAAAATAACGGCAAGTCCGGACCACTGGCTGGTGAACTCCTTATCATTAAGTAAGACGGGCTGACGGATACGATCATCAAAGACAATTAACTGTCCATCCGAATTGCGTCCGCGCACGGTCACATAGTGTTCATCGTAATAGTACGCAATTATTGGAAAGGACAATCCTTTGAGCTGTTTGTCGGTTACACGAACAGCTTTTGCCAATAATCCTTCAGCCTGAGCAGCCGCTTCCAATTCTGCAAGTGTATAGCCGTAGTCTCCATGTGCAGGCTCCGAACACAGGACTTTTGCACGGATTTTCTGGCCTTTCATAACAAGCACTTCGGCAATGCACGCATTACCACAATTGCGCAATTGTGACAGATGTTTTTTCTGTACACTCATTTGTCGAATCCAGTTCTGGGCGTAAGTACGCCGTTCCCAAGCTGTTTCGGTGTGCAGCATTTCCGCAAATGAATCAATACTCTCACCAATATCACCCTTTTCCATCAGCAGGACAGACTTGCGCAGTTTAGCTTTTTGATAAATGTCTGAGCCCACTTTAGTGTTCTCCAAAATCCAGTCGAAACACGCTTCCGCTTCACCCCAGCGACCATTAAACTGAGCTTCACAGCCGAGATGTAGTTCGGCTTCTCCAGCCCATGGGCTATTTTTGCTGAAAGCATTCCTATGCTGTTTAAATAGTACAGCTGCTTCCTTATAATTGTGTTGGTTCCACAATTGCATCGCCCTACCAAAAAGCAGATTGTCACGTGCTTGTCGAATGCGGCGCTTGCGATTTCTAATTTTGAGCGGTTCGGCATTCCCGTGAGGCGACAATGCGCTCCCAAGTTGACCTGCCATGCATAACTCTTTTTCAGTCGGAACACTTGAGAGATCTAAGGCTTTTAGTGTAATATTTGAACCGCCATAAGGCTTTTGCGTAGCCGCCCGAGCTTTTCGGGAACTGAGTAACGATTTGCACTCAGAAAACGATAGCTTTGAGGTCTTTTCAGTCAAATCAGTGTCAAGCAACTCTGCTTTAGCCTGTATCGACTGAACACACGTAACAGCAAATAAAGAAAGTAATAGGAATCGAGAAAAGAAATACATAATCTGTTAGATGGTTGGTATTTTGAATCAAAGTGAGAGTGCGAACTCGGGTTTAGTCAGTACAATCACAGGGGGTACCTCGTTCGTCGGCTGTATTGAACGGGTTGAATCAAGTGGAAAAGCATCAACCCCATCTTCAACGCCATCTGCATCTGTATCGACCTCGAAAGGATTACTGCCTAATTCAATTTCGGTTGCGTTGTTAATACCATCATCATCAACATCTAAATCTAAGAGGGCATATCCGAGGTAAAGTCCCAAATTGTCTGCAAGTCCGTCAGCATTATTGTCAGCGCTAATTAATTCCAGATCATTGGAAGTATTTGGGTCCAAGCCCACGATTAACTCGTCACCATCTTTAAGGGTATCTCCATCGGTGTCAGGGTTGAATCTATCCGTGCCTGCCTGATACTCATCCAGATTTGTCAAATTATCTGCATCGCCATCACCGGATGGATCCACACCTAACTCTTCCAGCCAGTCTGGAAAGTTATCTCCATCGCTGTCTGTATATTCATCGGCGCCGATGTCGTAACCGCCTTCTTCAGGCCGGACTTCTCCATGAATATCATTCGGAACTTGAATGCTTATTCCCTGATCAATTGCAGTAATCGAACTTGAGGTTAGCATTCCTTCAAAGCTCAACCGAGGGTCTGCATTGCTTACATTTCCATCATCAATATATCCATATGTCCCACAAATAATGGAATAACCTGCAGTAACGCTGGTTCCTTTAATCACATTTGTGTCACCAACACCGTTCCATAAAATACTGTTAACCAAAACTAAATCTGCTGCATTTTTGTATGTATTGTATATTTCATCTCCCTGAGGCGCTACGTTATTGTAAATAGTAACATGAATGAGTTCGCCAGATGTATTTGAGTCAAAGTAAATACCTCCTCCCCTAGATGTGGCTTCATTACCACTAATTAAAGTATTTTGAATTCTTGCCTCTGAAGCATAGCGTATGCCAATACTGCCGCCATTAATAGATCGATTGTTGTAGATTTTACAACTATCCACTACAGAGTTATCTCCAAAAAGACCTAATCCTCCGCCAAGTGAATTAGATGTATTATCATATATCTCGCACTTTGCTATAAATGTCTCATTGCCACTTGCATTAATGCCACCGCCGTAAGGGTTATTAGCCCCATTTTTAATCGTGAACCCAACAAGAGCGCTTCTATTATTTTCAATCCATCCGACTTGGCGAACACCCTGACCATCGAGTATTGTATTTGATGAATTTGTTGAGCCAAATGCAGTTGGACTTGAGATGATAAGCATTGAAGGATCGTTCAGACCTATATGGAAATTTCTGTAATTATTGCCGTCGGACGAAATATCGTATGTTTCTGGATCTATCCAAATGATACTATAATCTTCAGTTACAGCATCGATTGCATCTTGAATTTTTGTAAAATCCTGAGTTCCATCCTGATTAACTCGAAAAGTTGGAAGCGTTGGATAAATAACAGAATCAGCTACATCTGTGCCAAATTCCAGTTCGTAAATATTCGGATACCCGTCACCATCGGCATCAAACATTAAATCATTAGTGAGTGGATCTAAGCCATAACTGACCTCATCACCGTCTTCGATTCCATCCCCATCCGTATCAGATCTGAGAGGATCTGTTCCGTAAACATTCACCTCAAATGTATCATCCAAACCGTCACTATCCGTATCCAAGGCAATATTTACCGTCACAGCAAAGGTCTGAACGCCAATTGCACCTGGCAGATCCATGGCTACAATTTTCACAGTATGTGTACCTACTTCAGCAGACGTCGGCGTGCCGCTTAGGATTGTTCCATCAAAACTGAGCCAGGATGGCAATTGTTGCGCACTAAGGGTAATCGCATCATCTATGTCTGCATCACTCGCGGCTACTGTATAGCTATATGAACTACCTTCTACTGCAAATGTAATTGGCATACTGGTAATCTCAGGAGCCCTGTTGCCGGGAACGCCTGTGCCCACTACAACATCAAAGCTTACTGTTTTAGTATCTTCGCCGTCGACACGTCGCCAACCTGTTGTTCCGCCGACAATTTCAACACCTCCATCATCCTGCAAAGTTAATGTTATGGTTACCGTACCCGTCAGTCCACTTTTCGGAGTAAAGCTCAGGGTTGCTGTATCCGAACTGTTTACAGAATCATAGCTGATGACAGGATCAGCTATCAAAGCTGTATTGTCACTAATCGCACTGATACTTATCGCCTGCGTACCATGGTCGCCATCGTGAATGCCTGTCAGTACCAGCGTTTGCTCTGCAGCGTTTTCCACTATTGTTAATGGGCTACTGATCGCATCCAGTCCCGGGGCGTCATTCTGATTCACATAGGTACCGAAATTAGTTAAGCCTTCGCCGTGTACCTCAGCAAGGACTGTAGCTGTATCTGCTTTGCTATACAGACGCGCTATCTTTTGACCGGCGCTCGCATAATCTATTGACCAGCTTCCATCGGCATTGATATCCACAGTCCCCATCGAATATGGGAAATCTGTATTTGCAATTACTTCTATGCTGTAGTCTGCATAATCACTTCCCAGACCGTAAACGGTTCCGCTGATTGAACCGGAATAACTGTAAGCATAGTCCGTATCGAAGAGGATAAATGTATGATCAAGATCAGCCGGAGTGGCAACACCAGCAGCATTGACTGTGAGAATAAAGCTTTGCGTATATGTCGCATTTGATGAGTCAGTCGCTATAATCTCCACAGTGTGTGAGCCCACTTCGACGGACGTTGGTGTACCGCTCAAAGTAACTCCGTCAAAACTAAGCCAGGAGGGCAGTTGCGGTGTGCTCAAAGTAATCGTGTCGTCTGCATCCGGATCTATTGCAATTATCGTGTAGCTATAAAGGCTGCCTTCATCTATTGAAGTGATTGCTGCGCTGGTAATTTCTGGCGCACTGTTCCCGGAACCTCCAGAACCAACAATGATCTCAAAACTCACTTCTTTGGTATCTTTGCCGGTGAGACGTCTCCACCAAGTGGTACCTCCAACGAATTCCGTTCCACCGTCATCTTGCAAGGTAAGTGTAATCGTCGCGGTACCGCTGGTATTACTTTTTGGTGTAAAGCGAAATGTTGCTGTCTCTGGACTGCTTACCGAATCGTAAGTAACTACGGGATTGGCAATGAGGCTTGGATTATCGCTAACAGCATTTATACTGATCGTCTGCACGCCATGATCGCCATCGTGAATTCCGGTAAGAGCAATTGTCTGCTCGCCTGCATTTTCTGCCACTGTTATTGGACCACTAATTGCGTCCAGCCCCGGGGCATCATTCTGGTTTGCGTAACTCTCCGGGCTACCGGAAGCATTATTCAGGCCTTCGCCATAGACCTCAGCAAGTACCGTTTCTGTGTCTGTCTTACTGTAAAGGCGCGCTATTTTCTGGCCTGTGCCTACATGACCGATTGACCAACTCCCGTCTGCATTGATGTCCACTGTGCCGATCGGGTATTCAGTATCTACATTAGCAATTACTTGTATGCTGTAATCTGCATAGTCCGAGCCAAGACCGCGGACCGTTCCACCAATTGAGCCTGCATAAGTGTAAGCGTAATCGATATCAAAGAGGACCGAGACATAGTCCAAATTTGCTGGAATTGGCGCACTGACTGCATTAACTGTAATCTCAAAAACTTGCGATTCCGTAGCACCCGACAAGTCCGTTGCTACAATCTCGACCGAGTGTGTGCCTACTTCGGTTGCAGTCGGTGTGCCACTTAGCGCTGTCCCGTCAAAGCTCAACCATGTTGGCAACTGCGGTACACTTAAAGTTACCGTGTCCCCTACATCCGGATCGCTGGCAGCTACTGTATAGCTGTAAACATTGTCAACATCTACCGAAGTGATCGCTGTACTGGTAATTTCCGGCGCACGGTTACTGGAACCTCCTGTACCAACGATAATCTCAAAACTCACCGTTTTCGTATCTTTTCCGGCAACACGTCTCCAGATTGTGGTTCCGCCAACAACTTCAGTTCCACCATCATCCTGCAAGGTAAGCGTGATTATCGCAGTACCGTTGGTATTACCTTGTGGTGTAAAGCGAAGCGTTGCCGTTTCAGGACTATTTGCCGAGTCGTAAGTAACTACAGGATTGGCAATCAAACTTGGATTATCGCTAACTGCATGGATACTTATTGCCTGAGTGCCATGATCGCCGTCGTGAATACCCGTCAAAACAAGCGTCTGTTCGCCTGCATTTTCCTCTAACGTTATCGGGCTACTAATTGCATCCAGACCGGGTGCATCGTTATGGGGCACATAACTATCAGGGCTACCTGAAGGATTGTTCAGGCCTTCTCCGTAGACTTCGGCAAGTACCGTTTCTGTATCTGTCTTACTGTAAAGGCGCGCTATTTTCTGGCCTGTGCCTACATGACCGATCGACCAGCTCCCGTCTGCATTAACGTCCACCGTATCGATCAAGTATGGAAAATCTGTATTCGAAATTATTTCTATACTGTAATCTGCATAATCAGAGCCAAGCCCACGGACGGTTCCACTAACCGGGCCTGCGTAAGTATAGGCATAATTGCTATCAAAGAGAACCGAGACATAGTCCAGATTTGCTGGAGTTGTCACGCTAGCTATGCTAACCGTAATAGTGAATAAATGCGTATCGGTAGCGCCCGATATATCTGACGCTACAATTTCGACTGTGTGAGAACCTATTTCGGTCGGTGTTGGCGTACCGCTCAAAGTTGTTCCGTCAAAGCTCAGCCATGCTGGCAGTTGTGGAGCGCTTAAAGTTACGACATCGCCTGCATCCATGTCAGTCGCTGTTATTGTGTAACTGTACAAGCTGCCCTCATCTACTGAGGTGATTGCTGCGCTGGTAATTTCCGGAGCGCTGTTGCCAGAAATAAGCAATCCTGCGTTATGGCTGGTTTCAATAATCGAACCGTTGCCGTCACTGTCGATAAATTGTATGCGTGGTTCCAGATCCCAGTCATTATAATCGCCCGTCAACGCATACTCGTTA
The DNA here is from genome assembly GCA_964624365.1 of uncultured Puniceicoccaceae bacterium. Taxonomy (GTDB): domain Bacteria; phylum Verrucomicrobiota; class Verrucomicrobiia; order Opitutales; family Coraliomargaritaceae; genus Lentimonas. The sequence goes on along the minus strand of CAZUYZ010000180.1, from coordinate 18,911 downwards.
TTCATAGAAACCCAGGTGTCGTTTACCAACTCGTCCCAACGCCAGGCTAAATCAGGCCATCCTGCAGTGATAACAAATTCACTGAAAGCCGCAGTGCGATCTGCACGCTTGAAATAACAATCTTCAAAACGAACCGAATACTGATATGGATGAGCAGTTGCATCCGTCATCCACCAGGTTCCCTCATCGGTAATCACCCGGGTCAGGTTCCCGCTGACTATCTCTTCAAACGCACATTCTATAAAGCGATTACGGGAATTCAGACTGTTGTTATTGCCTGCGCTGTAAGTACAGTAAATTGACTCATTCGTTACAGCCGATGTACGGTGTGTGAAGTAATTGCGAATGAACTGATTGTCGTTCGAGACAGCTTCAGCAGACGAATCCCAGGATAACTTTACACTGTGGTATTGTGCGGACTCAAATCGATTGTAGCTGATTGTGTTGTTGGAAGACCCCAGCAAAGACAGGCTAATGCCGGTATTTCCGGTAAATAGGTTATTAGTAACCAGTACCCCGCTGACATTCTTTAGCTCCAGACTGGTGTTATTGAAATTCAGATTTTTAACAGTGACATTTTCGGCAGTGATCTCCAGATTACCCATCTGCGTTAGCGGTTCATCATTGGCATCCAGCGTGCCTTCTAGTGTAAGTCCGGCGATAGCGATGACATCCAAACCCGTGCCGTAGTTTCCTGCTGCCAGATAGACCGTATCGCCTTCTCCAACATAACCGGGATTCGTCGCATTGATAGCAAGGAGGGCAGAAAGGCTTTGCAAGGAGGATGTCTGGCTACCGTTTCCTGCTGCATCATCACCATTAACTACATCGATATACCAATTCGTACGGTTGTACAAAACTTCATTCAGCGCCCCTTCATCTGCATTGAACACGGAGGGATCTGTTTCATAAGCATACTCTTCAACGTTTGTAAGCCCGTCTAAGTCAGGATCCAAGTCGCGATCGTTTATGGCCAGGTTTAGTCCGTTAGAGGACTCAAAGGCATCGGGAATGCCATCCAAATCTGTATCTGTGAAAAGCGGATTGGCAGTCGCCAGACTGAATGTATCCATGTAAGCAACACCTACACTATTTCCGTAAATATTAATTGCCTCTGAACCTGCTATCAAAGCTTCAACAAAACCCAAGTTTACTGCCAGTAATTTTTCATCAATATAAGCATCCCAAAGATTGGAGGTAAGATCAAATCTCAATGTAATACGATGCCAATCTGTACGGTTCGATCCATCCAATGGCGTGGTCTCTCCCACAGTAAACCATTTGCCGCTTCCCACACCATCACCGTCGAGAAACACCCACTCACCCGAATCAGTCAAATACGGCTGGACTGCCAGGATTGCAGTAGTTTCGGGCTGGGTAAATGAAGGTAAGCCGGGCAGTGCAGACGCAGTTAGTTGCATGTAATAATCAACGAACAAAATTGAATTGCCGGCCGGATCAAAGGCCAAGCTAATTATGTTCTCAGGATTTGCTGAAGTAATACGCACGGATTGTGTACCTGACTGTGCAACATCATCAGCGGTAACAATCGAGGCATCAGTGGTTGTCCAGTCGCCGGAGAGTGGCGTTTCGTTAGTAAATCCTTCTTCAGGCTCAAAACTTGTTTCATAGGGAAGCGAAGCTTGTCCACCTGCAAAATTAACTAAAGCAAGGGTAATTGTTAGTAAGGATAATAGTAGTCTCATAGTTTAGATGCAATCTTATAATATTAGCTTTTATTTACTATAAGATTTGCCTGTCAAATAAATTCATGAAATATGCCTTCCCAAATCTGCTAATGACCAGAAACCAAATTCCAACTCCTACCTTATTCACTGATGGAAAAATTCTGGCATAATTGGGCTCCATTATGTTTTTGCATTGTAAAAAAACTCAGTAAGGACGGGAAGGAACACCGTTGCTGGAGCATTGTGGAAAATCGACACGTTGCCGGTTCATGCGTGCGAGAGGTCACTGGGGCGGATCGAAAATCTGCAATCATTGGATACGCGACAGCCAAATGCGTGAAGACAATACGGGATTACAGCATTAAAGCTAATCTGACCACTTTACCTCAGATTCGACAGACATTCCCAAATAAAGATACTATATCTGATCAAGCTTAAGGCGCAACTTTTGACTGATTTTTCATGGCCGGAAGTTATTGAGAGATCATAGGCCGAAACTGCCTTCGCATACCAAATCATCTCCAATCACAGGCTCAGATAAAAATACCGTGGAACATTACCACCCCATTAGAATGGCTTATTGAAGAGGCTTTACACTCACCGCGCTTACATGGGAACGATCGAGCGTGGTGAACAAAATATTACTGTCTACAAGCTTTTTCAAATCTCCAGAGCGCTGGGCGTGAGACCTTCCGATATACTCAAAGATATTGGGTTTTAATTTTACTTTGTTAAGTTTGATAAGAGTCCAATCGTAGCTTATAGCGAGCGCCTTTCTATCTCTTGGCCCGACTGATCGCTCGCTAAAGCTGCGCGCTACGTTACTTAACAATGTAGAATTAACTGCTACCATCTACTAACAAAGAGTTGCTAGTCATCGCTTCTGGTTTTTCGAGACCCATCAACTCAAGAATGGTTGGCGCAATATTTCCCAGATTTCCATCTTGTGTCATAACGAGGTCTCGACAGTCTCGCCCATAGATTACGACTTCGACTGGATTAAGTGTGTGCGCTGTGTGCGGACCATTGTTATCCGGGTTCCACAATTGATCAGAGTTACCGTGATCTGCCGTAATGACTGCACGCCCACCTACCGAATCAATTGCATTCAGAAGATCTTGAACACATCGGTCTACCACTTCACATGCTTTGACACAGGCCTCGAGAACACCGGTATGTCCAACCATATCAGGGTTTGCGAAGTTGACGACGATCAAACCATACTTGCCTGACTTGATAGCATCGACCGTGGCATCCCGAATACCCAAAGCAGACATTTCCGGCTTTTCGTCGTAAGTCGCGCAGTCTTTGGGACTTGGCACCAGCTTCCGATCTTCACCTGCAAACGGCTCTTCCCGATAGTCATTGAAGAAAAAAGTCACGTGGGGAAATTTCTCGGTCTCAGCACAACGGAACTGTGGGATTCCATGACCGGCAACATAACCGCCTAAAATATCTTTCATTTTTTCTGGTTTGGAACAAATGACATTCTCGCAAAGACCTTTCTGATAATCACTTAAGGTAGCGAAGTAAATATCCAGCTTCTTGCCACGATCAAATTCACTGAAGTCCTGCTGGATAAACGCTCGGGTAAGTTCACGTGGACGGTCACCACGAAAATTAAAGAAAACAACTGAATCACCGTCTTCAATGGTTGCCAATGGTTGGTTCTGATTATCCAGAATCGCAGTCGGCGGACAAAACTCATCACCTTTCGTACCGTCCGTCTCGGGATTTTCATACTGATGTTGGATCGCTTCTGCTGCTGAATTGGCCGTACGTTCGACATTGCGCCCGATTAGGCAATCGTAGGCACGTTGCACGCGTTCCCAACGGTTATCACGATCCATTGCCCAGTAGCGGCCTGAAATGCTTGCAATAACGCCCAGACCGATCGATTTCATCTCAGCCTCAGCTTCTTTGATGAAGTCCTTACCGCTAAAAGGGCCAGTATCGCGGCCATCGGTAAATCCATGCACACAAAGCTTTCTGACGCCCGCTTCCTTTGCAATGCGAACCAGCCCGTAGAGATGATCCAACATAGAATGAACACCAGCATCGGACAAAAGACCCATAAGATGCAGCGTAGAGTCTTTCTTGATCACATTTTCAATAGCCTCTCGAAGCGCTTTGCTTTCCTTGATAGAACCAGTTTCAAAGCCTTTGTTAATACGTACGATTTCCTGATCTACAATACGACCTGCACCAATATTTTGATGTCCGACTTCCGAATTACCCATGACGCCTTCAGGAAGACCCACGTCCAGCCCACAAGCCATTAACTCAGCGCGAGGCCATTCACGCGAAAGTTTTTCAGCACAAGGAGTATTCGCCAGTTTTACTGCATTAAAAGCATCGTGTTCCGGCTGGTGATTTTCTCCCCAGCCATCTCTTATGATAAGTACTACAGGTTTGTATGTCATTAATTTAGAATAAGTTGAAATTTTTAGAATCAGATTAATATTTTAACTGAAAGAAACTGGATATGCCTAAGATTGTAAAATAGAGAACGAGCAAAAAAAGGCCCTCTCTCCCCGAAATACGACGACCTCTTGTGGCGAGCCACAGGAATATAACTGTGATGAGCATCATTGCTGGAAATTCAATCCAGAAAAGCCGCGAGTCCACCGGTATCGGGATCAAGCTGGCAACACCACCGCCAATCAGCAAAATGTTAAACAAATTGGAGCCTATGATATTGCCCACGCAGATATCTTCATGGCCAGAACGAGCTGCTGATATTGAGGCGGCCAGCTCTGGCAAACTAGTTCCAATGGCGACGATAGTTAGTCCGACCAGGACATCGCTGATTCCTAATCGCCCTGCGATTTCAACACTTGCACCGACCAAAGTGTCTGCACCGATTGCCAGCAAAGCGCTTCCTAAAATCACGTACACAACACCGCCAATAGGTGAATGCTGCTTTTGTAACTCAAAATTTTCCGAAAGCAACTCCTTGGATTCCCTGGATTCCTGCTTTGCCCAACGGACCACAAAACACAGATAACTTGCCATTATAACCAGCATGATAACTCCCTCCAAACGAGAAAATCCGCCAATAGCAAAAGCAATAAATAGCGCTGATACGACTATTAATAAGGGCATTTCCCGGCGGATAAGCCTTTTTTGGACTGTGAGTGGAACAATCAGAGCCGTAATCCCCAGAATCAAACCAATGTTTGCGATATTACTGCCTAAGATGTTGCCGATAGCAAGGCCAGGACTTGCCTCGACAGCCAAAAGTGAAGTGATCATTTCTGGCATCGAAGTTGCCATCGAAACAATCGTCAGTCCGATTACGGCTTTGCTGATATGGAAAGCCGTTGCTAGCGTCACAGCGCCATCTGTCAAAAAATCACCGCCATAGTTGAGTGCTACAAATCCTACGGCCAGCAATATAATTAAAATCAAAAACGAGTAATCGGTATAAGACAGGCTGGCAAAAGCAAGAGACATTTAAAAGATAGATTTTTGAACGACGATTTTTATTGGAATGCATCAAATTAAAAACATCACCACGAACAAATTCTGCGTGCTTGACTTGGCAAATCAAAAAAACACACTGCGCAAGTTTCTCATTTGGGCCAAGGCTTAAAAATGTCACAAGACCTTAAAGATACGCTTAATTTACCAAAAACCGATTTCCCAATGCGGGGTAATTTGGTTGAGCGCGAGCCTGCTCGAATTGATCACTGGGAGTCATTTGGTCTGTACCAGAAAATTCAGAAAAAAAACGCCACAGGCCCAAAATTTATACTGCATGATGGCCCTCCCTTTACAAATGGCGATCTACATCTTGGGCATGCGCTCAACAAAACGCTGAAAGATACCATACTACGCTTTAAGTGGATGCAGGGCTACAACGCGCCCTACATTCCCGGATGGGACAGCCATGGACTGCCAATTGAGCACAAAGTTTCGCGTGAGCTGCAGGAAGCTGGGCGGACAGATTACACGCCTCTCGAAGTACGTAAAGCCTGCGCTAAATTTGCCGACAAGTTTCGCCAATCACAGTGTTCGCAATTCAAACGACTTGGTGTGTTGGCAGACTGGGAAAATGAATATTGGACCATCGAACCAGATTATGAAGCCGCAGAACTCGAGACTTTTGCCAGTTTTGTTGAACAAGATTTAGTCTACCGCAGCAAAAAACCGGTTTACTGGTCGATTCCATGTGCAACTGCACTCGCCGAAGCCGAGATCGAATACCGCGAACACAAAAGTATTTCTGTTTACGTAAAACTGGCTCTTTCCGCCGAGACTTTGACCAAACTGAATTTGGACGAGCCTGCCTCAGCGCTCATATGGACAACGACTCCATGGACGCTGCCTGCCAATATGGCAGTATCTGTAAATCCAACAGTCGATTACAGTATAATTCGTACAGACAAGGCCGGACTGTTACTTGTCGCAACCGAACTCATCGAATCAGTCGCCGAAGCTTGCAGCCTGAAATCTGTAGAAACAGTCGCAAAATTTACTGGCGCTCAGCTTGAGGGCCTTGAAGCGCGGCACCCATTTATCGACCGAACGAGTCCAATCTTGATTGCTGACTATGTAACGACTGAAAGCGGCACTGGCTGCGTACACACGGCGCCGGGTCATGGTCTCGATGACTACATGACGGGTATCAAGAACGGCATCGAAGTTTACTGTCCACTTGATGATGAAGGACGTTACATCGATGATGGACGGATACCTGCGGAACTTGTTGGCCTTTCTGTTCTTGAACAAGGCTCTATCAGTGAAGCCAACAAGGGTGTTCTTAAAATAATTGCTCAGAATGGTTCATTGCTCGCGAAAAAAACCATTCAGCACAACTATCCACACTGCTGGCGTTCCAAGACTCCGGTTGTGTTTCGTGCAATGGATCAGTGGTTTATTGCACTGGACAAGTCCGGAGATCGTCAACGGGCTTTGAAAGCGTTGGACGAAATTCACTTTATTCCTTCTTGGGGCGAAAATCGGATTCGCTCGGCTGTCGAAAATCGTCCTGACTGGTGTATCAGTCGCCAGCGCTCCTGGGGCGTTCCCATACCGGCTTTTTATAATGAAGATGGCAAAGCATTTGTTGACGCAGGCGTTATTCGTGGAATCGCCCAAAAAGTAGCTCTGGATGGCACAAATATATGGTTTGAGAAAACACCCGTCGAATTACTGGCAGGCATCAGCCTGCCGGAAGACTGGCCTTCAGCAGACAAACTTAAATGCGGAAGCGATACACTGGATGTCTGGATTGATTCCGGTACCAGCCACCGCGCAGTGCTACAAAAACGGGATAACCTGAACTGGCCTGCCGATCTTTATCTGGAAGGCAGTGACCAACACCGCGGATGGTTTCAAAGCTCATTGTGGACCTCTGTCATCGCGGATAAAACAGCGCCCTTCAAAACACTGCTTACCCATGGGTTCATTGTTAAAGAAGATGGCACTAAACTATCTAAAAGCGATGGCGCATCACGCCCACTTACCGAATGGATCAACAGCTATGGAGCCGACATTATCCGCTTATGGATCTGCTCACAGGATTACCGTGGCGACGTACCGGTTTCAGATAAAATCGTGCGCAACATTGCCAACAACTACCGCACACTTCGCAATACCTTGCGTTTTCAGATCAGCAATCTATACGATTTCGATGCTGCTACTCAGTCAGTCCAACTTGATGAATTAAATGCGATCGACAAGTGGGTCCTTAACGAGCTGGCGGAACTGGTGGAAAAAGTAACTGAGGCTTACGAGGCCTACGAATTTCACCGGGCGTTTAAAGACTTCATTGATCCGTTTTGCGCCAACACCCTGTCGGCAACCTACCACGCTATACTTAAAGACAGGCTTTATACATTTTCACCCGATCACCCCCTCCGGCGCTCTTCGCAGACGGCAATCAGTATCATTTTCAATGTCTTCACTCGGCTGGTTGCTCCATTGGTTCCACATACAGCGGACGAAGCCTGGAGTTATGCCTATCAAAAAAGCGATCTTTCGGATGAACCAATCGCACTAACCAGCTGGCCTGAAATAAATCCTTCCTGGAAACATCCGGAAACCGCTGCTGACATACAGATTCTGCGCACTTTTTTATCGGAAAAGCTCAACGACGGCCTTGAAGAGCTTCGTCAAAAGAAGAAAATTGGTCAAAGCTTAGATGCCTGTGCTACTATAAGGGGCTCACTTCAGGACCCGGAATTTGAACGCCTTAAACGTTATGAAAAAGATCTTCCGGAACTATTTATTCTTTCTGATGTAAAATTAGTCGAGAATACTGATTTACATAAAATAGAAATCACCCTTGAACATGCTTCGGGAGTCCGTTGCCCACGCTGCTGGCGCTGGGTTCCAGAACTAATTGAAACAGACTCTTGGGGGGCGGTCTCACCGCGTTGTTTTGAAGCTTTAAACCAGATTTCCCCAAAAATTTAACCCGTAACAAGAATACTTGAATTATAACCATAGTTTGAATATGACGAAAAAAAATACCCAGGTAACTGCTAGAAAAAGAGTGTCAAAACGCACAACTCTTAAGAAGACTAAAACTCAAAAAGACCCGAAAGATAACGCTACACCAGCGACAAAATCAGCTTCTGTAAAACGAGACAGCAGCGCTGACAATAAAAAGTCTGGCCCTGTTGCTTTTTCTATCGATGACATCGAAGCTTTGGTAGCAACTCGAGACGACTCTTCCCCAAAGAAGACGCCCAAGAAAACTGTTAAAAAGAAAAAGACCACCGTTCAGAAAAACGCTGAAATAAAAGAAGACCCAGCCGAAAAACGCGTTCTTGGGGCAGCTTCACTTTCCGATATATTAGGATTTAACCCTGCTGAGCAATCATCCGCAACGACTCTCGAAGAATCCTCGGTACCTGGAAAATGGAAAAAGTACTACAAGCTTTTAATAGAACTTCGTGAAGAATTAAGTGAGGAAATCAGTTTGCACACATCGGATACCTTACAGCACCATTCTGATGATCATGCTGGTGACCGAACACTTGAAGACGACGCTGGAACCGATGCGTTCGATCGGGATTTTGCGCTCAGCCTGGTTTCTGGTGAGCAAGAAGCGCTCAATGAGATTGAAGAAGCGCTTCTCAGAATTAAAAAGGGTACATACGGTATTTGCGAAGTCACAGGACAGCCAATTAGCAAAGAACGTCTAACTGCAGTGCCGTTTGCGCGTTATTCTGTTGAAGGCCAAATTGAGTTTGAAAAAAACAATCGCCGCAAGATCGACCGAAGCTCTGGAGGACTCTTCTCTGACAGCACAGACGCACCAAAAATTGCATCTGATAGTGATGATGACGATTAACTCTTTAATGGAGAGTCATTAAAGCCTAGCATAGTTTCTTGGTAGACATCTCCATATAAGTTATTGTGAGAGCTGCAGAAAAACTAACGGATTACACAAGGTTGTTTGCGGTTGCTGCACTCGTGCTTTTGCTCGACCAACTTACAAAGCTATGGATCACCCGAAACATTGCCTTCAATAGTTACTTTTACCCACAGGACACTGATGTAATTGAAATCATTAATGGATTTTTCTATATCGTGCACATTGGCAACAAAGGTGCAGCCTGGGGTATTTTTTCAGGGCATGGCGAATTTTTGGCGCTTTTTACACTGACAGCTTTAGCTGCGATCTATAAATTCCGGCATAGTCTGGAACTACATCGGAAGTTTATACAAATTGCGTTTGGACTTCTAATTGGCGGCGCTCTTGGCAATCTAATTGATCGAGTATCACAGGGCCATGTCGTGGATTTCCTTGATTTTCACTTTGGCTTTTCTATTCCCTGGATCCTTCCAGATGGTCGCTATCCGGCATTCAACATTGCAGATTGCGGGATTGTCATTGGTGTATTTATTTATCTATTGAGTGGTTTTTTTCATTCAACAAAAGAAACGGATTCTCCAACTGAGCCATGATAAAGCCAGAAGTACCCAGTTCACTCTGCAAGGGGAAGAGTCTGGTTGTTGATGGAAGCAACACCTCAGTCTTTACCGGATTACTTGGAACCGATGGAAGCTGGATCGCAAAAAACAGCGAAGCAACTTCGCCACTTGAAGGTCTTTTCCCATCTGTAGAAAAGGTCCTGCAATTCGCGCAGTTCAAGATTTCTGACATACGCAACTTTATATACTGCGAAGGCCCGGGATCTATTTTGGGACTAAGACTTTGCGCCATGGCAATACAAACCTGGGGGCATTTAAGCAAATCCACTATAAATTACATTGCATATAACAGTCTTGAGTTAACCGCTACCTTAGTCATTCAGGACTATCCGGAGGTTCATCAAGGATTATTGATATCGGATTGGAAAAAAAATGCCTGGAACTCAATCCAGCTAACAGAAGGTAAATTCAGCACAATCACAACAATCGACGATCAAAGCTTGAACGACCAGAAAGATAAGCCCCTTTTTTATCTTCCCCAACGCAAAGGTTGGCAAAAAGTCCCTCAAAGGGCAAGTGAGATTGAATACAACCCACAACGTTTGCCCGAGGCCTTGCAGCTATTAAAGGAAACAAAAAAAGTAAGGCTATACGCTTCCAATATGAATTTGTTTAAAAAATGGATTCCACAACGTCATCGCGCACAGGTTTGATCGACGCTCCACTACTCTCAAAAATTACTCTTAAATAAACGAAAGCTTTGCAACACCGCAGTTGGGCAGAAATCAATCTCTCCGCATTTGAGCGCAACTTAAAGTGCATTCAATTTGCACTGCCAGATAAGGTGCGTTGTATTTCTGTGGTCAAAGCGGATGCTTACGGACATGGAATGCCACAAATGGTACGACGCCTAATGCAATGCGGTGTTGACCATTTCGCCGTAGCAAATGTTTATGAGGCCGCCGAAATTCGACATATGGGTGAAGGCTGGCCCATCTTAATTCTCGGACCACTTTTACCCGAGGAAGATCGTTATCTTATCGACTATGACTTAATTGGAACCGTCAGCACGGTCGACGAAGCGAAACGCCTTAGCAGGATCGGAGCAGAAAAAGGGGCGGAGATACAAATACATCTAAAGATAGATACTGGAATGGGACGTCTGGGTGTCTGGTATCAGGATGCCGTGCAGATGATAGAAACGATCAAACGTTTTCCACAACTCACCCTAAAAGGAATTTATACACATTTTTCCAGCGCAGATAGTGATCCAAAGTTCACACAACTTCAACGCGAACGTTTTTTAAATCTCCTAAAAAAGATTAACACGAAATCGTTAATGATCCATGCGGACAACTCCGCCAGCCTCGGCTTATTAAGCCAAGAGAGTCCGTTCAACGCAGTACGCGTCGGGCTACTCCAACTAGGAATACAACCCTATCCAGACTCAATGCTAGGACATGTTAAAGTCGAACCAGTCTTCAGCTTTCATACTCGGATCGGTCTCGTAAAAGACCTGCCCAAGGGAAGTTACATCAGCTATGGACGAAGCTTTTGTCTGAAACGTGATTCAAAAATTGCGGTGCTTACCGCAGGTTACGCCGATGGTATACCAATTGCACTCAGTAATTTGGGTAGTGTTTTGATTAACGGTCAGCTCTGTCCAATAATTGGCCGCATTACCATGGATCAGACAATCGTCGATGTTACAGATTTAGAAAATACCCCTAGCTCTGGCGATCATGTAACGTTGATTGGCAAAGAAAAAGATGTTGAGATAACAACATCTGAATTTAGCAAAAAAGCAGGTTCAATACCCTGGGAAACACTTTGCTCGGTCACCAAGAGGGTGGAGAGAATCTACATTGGACCCAGAGAAATTTAACTCTAGAAAATGTATCTGAGAGCCCACAAATCTTATGAATAGTGGGCTTTAAACATCGAATTAACTATGAAGCACTAAAAAATAAGGCATCTGCTATGTCGCAGAATTTACCGCTTAAACAAATTTGAGACCTTCCCCAAGATACCACCCTTTGACTTACGCGAGCCTCCAAAATAAACGATAAATAGAGCAATAGAAACTCGTTCGACTTCAGGGTCATTTATCGGCAAAAAGTAGCGCTCAATAGATGTGTAAGAACCATCGTAGATTTCCTTCAGTTCAGCCACCTGTTGATCGAACCACGAACAAAGCTCGTTGAAACGCATTAAAACAACTTTCAGGGATGCCTCCACAGAACTCTGTACAGCTTCCTCCTTAACCGAGGCTTCCGAATCTGTTAACGACAGACCCGCTTGATCCAAAAACTCAGTTCGTATGGGAGGGGGCAAGTCTCGCACGAGCAAGCCTGTCGCCTCAGACAAATGAAGTCCAAAACTACCGATCCGGAACGGCAAATGCTTCATGATTGTACTTTCATTGATCAGAGCAAGGCCATTGATAAAGCTCTGTAGATCGTTACTACCTTTAGCCTTGAGAGCAGTCGCCTTCCCATAATTAATGGCCTCAATCAAAGTCTTAACATTGTTATTGTAAAGCAGATCTCGAGTCGCCGGAGAAAAAAACATTAGATTAACCGGATAGCTTTCTGGAATTTTCATTTTTTTAAGAACGCGCTCATAGATTTGGTCTTCGCCATTCTTTTTCTCAACCGTATCCATCATGTCTGAAAACGGGTCATCAAATGCAAGAATTTCGCGTAGAACATCCATCAAGTCTTTGATGCGCCTTTTTTTTCCAATCAAACCGGGAACGCTCTGAAGTTCTTCAAAACCGAATTGTATATATCTTTCTGGTGTTTCACCACTACCTTTGAAAGGCCACGAAATTCCAACAGTTCTACCCAACTCAGCAATTTCTGTCGTTTTAAGCGCAGAATTGGAAAATCGATCGCGAAAATGCTCCCATTCTTCCGCGGAATATTTTTCTAAAGGTTTAGATTCCATAACAGGTTGATGCCTCTAATCAGGCAACATTGATGAGTTAAAAATTTAGGGGTTACTTCAATTCCGATATGTAACTTATAAAAGTTGTTTAAAGAATTTGCAAATCAATAGTATAAACGCAAAGACCTCCCTAAGCGTATCAGGAAGGTCTTGATAAAAAACAGCTTCTCGGCTCTATTCTGGCTTAGTCTTCTTTAGACCAACTACAGAATCGCCCTCATCCCACTCGCCTCGTTCGCGAAGAATATCAACACGCTCAAAACGCTTTAAGACGGTTCTGTTTTTTTTGCCACTGCCGGAGCCGGTACTGAAACTGTTGTGTTGAGACATAATTTGTTAATTTACTAAATTTTTTACGAATAATTAAACTAAATCACAGAAAATCAAGTGATAATAAAAAATAATTTCACATTATCCTCCAGAGTTTTTTGCGATATCCCATCTTTTAACAATCCTACCCCTGCCAGTTTGTGATGATGGATCAAGGTAAGTATAACGCCATTCGATTAGTTCGTAACTAAGAGTTAGGCTATCCGTCGAAGTGTCTTGTCCACTCAGTTCATAAGTTAGACATCTAACATCCCTAATAATGCACTCAAGCACAATGGAATTTGCCTGACTTGTAGCATTCTGATTACAAATATGAAAAGTACCTCTGTTAAATTTAGTGAGGTTGCAAGTAGCCAGAGCAAGCTCTGGTGAAGACCTATCGATATGCTTGCTTATTGATATATCGCTATGCTCACAAGCGCCGCTTATATCACTATCGTTGTAAGCCGACGTTATAGAAAAACTAAAATCATCCAGAACGATCCAATTTCTGTGAAAAGGTTCGTTACATTCACCAATTATTGAATCGAGTCTAAAATATATCTCGTGAGCCATTTGATAAAATTAATTATATTGGTAGAAAATTTTTGAGATTATCCCTCAAGTTTGCTTTCTGGACGTGTGTACTTACCACTGCCCGACGTTTGCCCTTTTTCATCTTTAATATTCCATTCAAGAGAAGAAAATTGTAGCGACAAGCTCTCGGTAGGATAGCCACTTCCACCGTTTATGTTATAACTTTCGATGGCTGTACTCTCCAAAGTAAATGTCATGTATGCTTCAAGCCCGGAAGAGCTACCAAAGGCTCCTTTAGGTCGACAAAAGTAGATATTGCAAGTTCCTAACTCTTCATTTTTACAGGATGCTTTGAGAAGATCAGCCGATGATTTATCTACTTTTTTGCTGATCGAAACCGCGCTAACAGTAGCGCCTTCAAGTCGTTCATCCGTCTTCAAAAGAGCATCTTCGATATTGGAAACGTCGAAGGAAAAGTTACTAATCTCAATACAACCGCTGAACTTTGCGTCAGTAACATCACCCTTGATTCCTTCGATCTTTAAAAAAGTATCCTGCCCCATAACTATTCACCAAAGTTTAAGATTTGCGAACCCAGTTTCAGTTACAACCAACGTCCCAAAAACTTCAAACCTTATTTTAGGTGAACCTGCAAAAATTTGACGCTTTGGAATCGCGGAATAATGCCAATCGTAAAGCTCAGACCTTTTTCTCTAACAAGAATCCTTGTATTAAATTAAAGAGCTATTATCCAGATGGCGCCCCCACCGGGAATCGAACCCGGATCGACTGTTTAGGAAACAGTTGTTCTATCCATTGAACTACAGGGACTGTTGAATATTAATAACTTATGGAATTTAATTTCTAATATTAGACAATTTGTCTAACAACCCGTCTGATATATTTCTTAAAGTTCAATAATGTTTAATAAAATTTTGGATAATGTATCAAACTAATACACACTACCGGACAAAACTGTGAATAAACTGCCTAAGTTGCTTGATATAAGTCCTTTGGTGTTGCATTTGGTTCTTAGTTTTGGTACCAAAGCTAAGATTTCAATGATTTCTACAACATGAAAAAAACAAAGACACCTTATCCGTTGATGTTTTCACCGATTTGCTCAAGCAAAATTTGCCAAAGTACACAAGGCCAGGCTCAGGGCAGTTGCTCTTTTCGTTTTGAGCCTCATCAGTGAAGCCACAGTCAACTTGCAAAAGCTAGCCTTGAGCGGGCTTACTTCAGTACAACCGGACTCTGTGTGCAAGCGCTTTTCCAGACTTCTTATTTGGGTGACCTGTGCAAAAATGGACCTTGGAAAGCTGATCCTGAAACTAACGCCACTTCCTCAGACCGGTGAGTTCATTCTATGCATGGACAGGACAAATTGGAAGTATGGCAAGAGGCATATCAACTTTTTAGTGCTTAGCATTTATGTTAATGGGGTGGGGTGGGCTATCCGATCCTCTGGAGCTTGTTACCCAAACGAACTAAACGCGGCAACAGTGGCACTTCACACCGCATTGCTCTGATGAGAAAAGCGCTCAAACTGATCAAGCCTGCGCAAATAAAGTGCCTGTTGATGGACAAAGAATTTATCGGCAAATAGTGGCTGGAATGGCTCAACGAGGAACAAATTCCCTACATTGCCCGCATCAAAGACAATGCTTTGATCAATGGCAGCCTGTCCGTCAGCAAGTATCGAAAAAACCTCTCACGCAAAAAGCTTATGCGAACCAAAGTGAGTATTTACGGGCAAGAAGTTTATCTAAGTCATAAGCGTATCGGCGGTAAAGACCGCTGTAGCGAACACTTGTTTACCATAAGCAACCAACTACAGGCAGAATGGAGCTGGAACTCTATGCCGAACGCTGGAGCATCGAACAAATGTTTTCCCATTGGAAAAAAAGAGGTTTCGACTTTGAGTCCACGCACATAACCCATCCCAAGCGGCTGATGGGGTTGATGTGCCTGCTCGCTTTAGCTTACGTGATGGTTCATCAATGGGGTAGTCGATTAAATGACAAGCGTGCTATTAAAAGGAAAAAGCACGGCGGTTTGGCTAAAAGCATATTCAGATATGGCTTGGATCATTTCAGGCATGCCATGCGTCGGCTAGCCCAGGCACGAGGAACAATAACAGATATTTTGCAACTCATCTTTACAAATACTTGTTTTGTCCGGTAGTGTGATAGCTATAGCTAAGCGTACCCTGCGTTGACTGCTTTTCGATCAAACGATTGCGCTCGTCGTAAATAGAGGTTTCTATGCACAGCACCTGTTCGCCAGCATTACTAACGATCGCTGTTTCCCGATTGCTGTTCCCATCGTAAGTGTAATCAACACGCGCGGTCGCATTTGAGAGTCAACTGCGTTTTACCTTTTACCTGTCCCTAAAAATTTCTCTTACCTTTTACCTGTCCCTAAAAATTTCTCCTGTCCCTAAAAATTTCTCAAAGTTCTCCACGCCGATTTCCTCAAGCTTGCGATGTAAGACAAATCCAAAGCAGCCCGCTTCGTAGCAGCTGGCAACACGCTTTGCCTGTAAACGTTGCCGTTGCACCCAGACGAGAAACTCATCGGGCTTAAAACGGAAGTTCACCCCCTATATTTGATATAAATTCATAAAAAGAATAACTTATGGAATTTTAGGGGCAAAACCTGTAGGCATGCTGGAAGTTGAAATAATCACATTTCTGCTTTACTCGAAGAGGCTTAATCACTTAATATTTTAGGGAATTTCTTGATTCAAATGAACCACACAAAAGACTCTAGATGCACTAAAATCAGGAACTGCAGGGAAAAACAAGCTTCAGTCAAGTCGATGTAGTCACGCACAAAAAGCTACCAAAACAGAGAAAATCCGCTTAAATAAAAGGATCGACGCTGATTTTGATTTAAAAATCAAGTGAACTTCCGATCTAAGATATAGTTATGATTCTTCCTTTCTCCTTTCTAATTTTAGTTTGGTTGAATCTTCGTGACACATATTAGGCACGTAACAGGAAGGTTGCAATTTCATCGAATTAGAGATTTTCCGGATTTTCCGACGCATTTTCATTGGATTATCTTACGAATTATCTCTTCTCGAAATGAAACTATATCTGCCCCAATTGGGTAGTTTGCTTTGAAATCATCTATTGCACGATACCAGTTCTCATCTGGCAGAGAGGACACATTCCGAACGGATGCGGGCAACTTGTTTTGCCAAGTTTTCTTATCGGCAAGAATAGCATCTTCATAATACTGCTTTTCAGCAGTATTTGCAGTTGACTTGATCATGGGTATCGCTGTTCGCAGAAACAAGGTTTGTTGAAGTGCGTCGGACCGGAAGCAGAATTTTTTAAATTCACCGCCATAAGATAAGTACAACAGATCAAATGTGGCATACATATCTTCGTATACCCTTATGTCTCCCAAATCGCGTTGGCGCAATTCTCCAATGTGCTCTCGAAGCTTGACCGGGAAAGTTCCTGGTCGCCATCTCCATGAAAACACATCATTTACATCGTCGTTCATTTGCTGGAGCGCTTTATTCTGGCTCAACTCGTATGTTTTGATAAGCGTTGTAAACGTGCAGTCTGATCCTTTGTGAAAATACTCTGCTCCGAAAAAGTCGTAACCTGTGCCTTCCGGTGGCTCATCACCTTGCTCAAAAAATATGAATTCGGGATTCGGTTCTATAAACCGTTTTATGAGCCAGGCGGATGCACAACGATCTACATCGACACCTTTCAATGTTACCCAAGTATCTGCATAACTTGAAACGGATAAAAAAGGAATCAATAAAAACAAGAACCTAATCATTTTCATTCAATACAAATGGGTTTCCAATTAATTCGAGACGATACTTTTTCGCAGGGTTTATGTCAGTAGAACTTGTCATCCAAAGTGGCGATGATAAATCAGATTCAAATGATGTATACAGTGTTAGTAGGCCAGTAAACCACGATTTTAGGTTTGCTCCATCGAAGGCGCCGTCAGCCGCTTCGATAAGGTTTAGCTGCTCTGGACGACAGCCTAGGCATTTAACGCCTGTTGCAAATACACTTTTGGGATCAAGGCCCATTTGTTTCCATTTAGGCTCGGAAAAATAACTGTAGGGCCCCGTTAGCTTTGCAATGGAATGACTCTTGGGTTGTCCGTAAATGGTTTGAGGACTTCCCATTTGCAACAATTTTCCGTTGATCATAACCATGACAGTATCGGCAACCGGCAAAGCATCTTGTACATTGTGAGTAACCCAAAAGGACGTAACCTCCATTTCTTTGAATACTTCAATACAGCGATTCCACATTGTTTGCCGCAGCCATATATCCAGATGAGCAAACGGTTCGTCCAGGATGATCACATCCGGACGGGCTGCCAATGCACGGGCAATCGCAACACGCTGTTGTTGGCCGTAGGATAGTTGCCCGGCTTTACAAGATTGCCTATCTTCAAGCTCTATCAGATCCATTATTTTGGGAACCAACTGCTTGCGATCTGCTTTGGAGCGGCAACCAATGGATATATTTTCTGCGACGGATAATTCCGGCCAAATAACAAAGTCCTGTTGTACCAATACAACTTGCTTATCCGGTAAAACATGCAATTGCCCTGAGAACTGTTTTTCAATGCCTCCTAGAATACGCGCTAGCGTTGTCTTTCCCGAACCACTTTCGCCAATCAGTGCATGCACGTTCCCATCCCTGAGGTTTAACGAGACATCATCTACAGCATATTTACTACCGTAGATGCGAGTAATTCCTTTTGCCTCTAATATCGTAGTCATGGTTAAACTTTCAAATGCCTTTGAAGTAGCGCTTTGTTAAATTGGTCGAACACATAACCCAAAAAGCAAAAGAAGACACAGCAAATAAAAATCGTAAGAAAGTAAGCCAGACATATGGATGCAACCCTGGCCGGTTGCTCAAAGTGTAATAAGGTTTCGATGGAAAGCGCCAAGGTACTGCCATCCGGCGGCATATTCAGGAGACCAGCCGGCACCTCCCGGACAATCGTAGCAAATCCGATAAAGAGTAGAATACCGATAAGACCACGCTGACTGTTGAAGAAAAGAAGTATCCGCGTCCATATAGAACCGCAAACACCCTTCAGTGCTTCATTATTGGAGCGACGCCACCTCAAGGACATCACCACTACTAAAATTGGAACAATCGTTGATGCTGAATGAATGCCAATCAGATACATCTCGATTCCCCATCTTCGACCCATTTCGAGCAAAGGGAGATTCCAGACGCTTATCCACCCCATCCCGAGCAAGACAGGAGGGAACAGCCAGATCAAAACAGTAAACGATGCGATCCATCGGGAAGTTCGGTCACTACTTAATCGTCCAAGCATCGACATCAGAAAAGAAACAAAAAGAACTATAATCGTTCCAAACATCCCGTATTTGATCGTATTCGACCACTCAGATTGAAACTTTGCTATCTCTGTTTCAAAAACGTCATAATTGCCAATTGTGTTCCAAAGACTACTTAGAAAAATCGCATACCCGATCAACACACCGATAAGCACCAATCCTTGCACAGG
>CAZUYZ010000179.1:0-11913 GCA_964624365.1 uncultured Puniceicoccaceae bacterium | reverse complement strand
GGATAGGCGGTTCATCCCCACGGGCGTGGGGAATACAATATCAATCATGTCTTGTGTAATAAATTCACCGGTTCATCCCCACGGGCGGGGGGAATACTATACTCCGCTTTACTAATATATTAATATCAGCGGTTCATCCCCACGAGCGTGGGGAATACGTTCAGTTGATATTTTTTTGAACCGGAATCCCGGTTCATCCCCACGGGCGTGGGGAATACAACCAGCCAGACCCCCTGTCGGCCTGCCAAACCGGTTCATCCCCACGGGCGTGGGGAATACTTTAGCATTACCCTCAAGATGACGAGCCAAAGCGGTTCATCCCCACGGGCGTGGGGAATACGTTGTGTGACCGTCGCGAGAGTGCGGCACTTACGGTTCATCCCCACGGGCGTGGGGAATACGGCACGTCCGGTATACTCCAGGCATCCGATGTCGGTTCATCCCCACGGGCGTGGGGAATACTCTTGTATTAAGAACAAGTTACAAAAGCGAAGAAATCGAAATGAGTCAAAGTTTATGGGTAGGTTCAACTGGCATAACCGTGTTTCTTAAGTTCAAGATACAACTCTCCGCACGCAATCATATCAGAGTGGGCTTTATGCTGAACTGTGTGTTTACAGTTAAAAAGAGTTTTGTATAAATCGCTGAGCTTGGGAAATTCGCTTAGTCGCAGTCTCTTTTCTTTACGCATGTATTTTTGACCCATAAATGCGGTGCATTGCCGCTTTCTGGGAAGTTCTAGAGAAACTCCAATTCGAATGGACTCACTTTGCAGCACACCGATGTCAAAGTTAAGGTTGTGAGCGACAAGGGTATGTGCGGGTTTCATGGCTTCGTTCAGATTATTCAGGATTTCTCTAAGGTCTTTACCACAATCCAATGCGTGTTTTTGGGAAATACCGTGTATCTTGACGGAGTTTTCGGGAATGTTAAACCCTTCCGGACGGATGATTTCGGTACACTGGAGATGTACCTGATCATCTGCAACAATACCCCAGGCAATCTGGACCAGGCGTGGCCATTGTTTGTAGTTGCGTTCCGTAGCAAAGCTGAGCGAAGTCAGTCCAGTGGTTTCCGTATCAATTATCAGTTCCATTGTTGTTTCCGTTTTGTTCGACAGTGAGTGCTTCAATCAGAGAAATGCCTGATAATTCCATATCGTTTTGTCCGGTTGCACCTTGTGGGCCGAAACGCTCAATTTTGTACCCTTGGCAATTGGGCCAGGAAGCTATGCTCATGAAACCTAAATCCGGTGGTGCGTGTTTGACAATAAACTGCATGACTTTGTCGTGCGTACGAATGTTGAGTGTACCGACAAATACATTTGGTTTGGGCTCAATGAACCAGCGTTTCAAATGCCCTCGGATATAGGCTGGCACATCGTTGGCAATAATTACAGTCATCCTCAAATCTTTGGTTGTAATGGGTGCGGCGTCGGTTCCTGAGCAGTGTTCAGGTCTTTAAACAGCGCTTTCAGGTCATCAGGTGCACGTTTCATCATGCGTGTTTTCTCGACATTCCGTTTAAGAATTTTTCTTACCAATGTACCATCATCTCTTGAATTGATCGAAATGGCTTCGAATGCTGCAGCCCACGAAGTTTCTTCCTTATAAAGGTCAGCGACATCATAAATGAACGGCAATGTCCCAGCCTTGTGAACAAATCCAAGTTGTGGGATAAAGCCCATTGAACAACAGATAGCGGCAATCAATGCATACAGCGCAGCATTGGCTGCCGAGAGCCCCTGGTTGATTGGGTCCGAGAGATTCCAGTTGGTAGCAGAATAGTTACGTCCTTTCCAGGTGACTCCAAATTGCTGGCCTAACTCTTCATAGACCTTCTTGACCCGACGCCCTTCCATTCCGCGTAGTTGTTCGATGGAAACACCGCCGGTCGGCACATCCGGAAAACGATGGCGGAACATGCGCCGAGCAACTTCGTTGCGTTTGCGAGGTGCAGCCCATGCTTCGGCATGCATGCGGGCCATGGAGTTGTCATGATTGGGTGCAATGCCGAATGCATAAAATCTCAATCCGTCTTCTCCCAGCCAGAACAACGGGCAATTGCATTGGGCGGCTGTTTTGATGGCTGCGTGGGTTACAGTTGTGCCAGGTCCCAGTATTAGGGCTGAAACCGTGGCAATCGGTATCAGACAAGCCTTGCCTTTGGAATCAATCCACTTGATGGTTGCATCATCGACTTCGATGCGGCCGTGCTCCAGATAGATTGGAGTCCAGCGGTCTTTGGCCGGGGTTAATGTGTCAAGAGGCGGTCGTTGGAAGATGGGCATTGTTTGGAAGAGTGAAGAGTGAGGTATGAATTTTGAAAATAGGACATAATTATCTGCTAGAATCCTCTGCAAGCAGAGTATATAAGGAATGATTGAGCCCGCTAAGTTGCGCTAAAAAACGCTAAGGATTTCTTGAGTAGCATTATGCTGAAGTCTCGGGTCGGTTTTGGTGTATGCCTCTTGCGCGATAAGCCGCTGGCACTGGGCCGTGATGCTTGCCAAAGGCGATTGGCTGATCGCTTTGGTGGAACAATCCATCGATGTCTTCAGGATTCTCTTTTATCTCTTCCTGATATTCGAATGTTTCGAGGTCTGCGGTTGATTGCCCTGGGGAAATTTTAAGCAATAATGACTTGAATGCAGCTTTTCGCGAATCTCCGATAAGCGGACTGAGTAGACTCGCCGGAATGCAGGTTTTGCGTCCGAACCAAATGCCCCATTTCGGGTCTTTCAACTTCGCTTCGATCTTAGTTAGCACTTCTGAATTGCCTTCCAGAAGTACTATAAAACGCGCGTCTGTAAGATAGGAACGGTAAGTAAGCACCGTATTCGGAGAAGCTCCATTCGCTTTTGCAGGAATGCTCATTTTCTCCCATAGTTTCTTTTTGTCATAACCGCCGCCAACCGTATGAAAATCGGTGAAGCGTGACGATGGTTTTGCTTTCTTCTCAAGCCGTACAACAGTTAGTTTCAAATCGACGATGGGCGCAAGTTCGGTTGCTTCATCTTCGCTGTGCTTGTTAATTCCCATAGCGGCTGCAATAAGCCCGACGATCGCGCTTTTAGTCGGAAAGCGATTGGTTTCGCGATGCTGGAATTTTGAAGCTGAGCCCCAGGATTGCAGAGGCGCGTCGATGTAAAAGGCTAATGCTTGCATGGGATCAATCTTTAAGAAGAACTTCAATAAAGGCACTCAGTCCGCCTTCTGTTTCTGTCAGATAATGTTTTTCACCCTGATCGCCCCAGATTCTCTCAATGTCCGTGAGATGTGATTTCATCTTTTCAAGTGAAGTCTCGGCGTAGCCTTTACCCTTGCCTTTGATTGGCTCTTCAAACGCATTGATCAGTTGCAGCGGTTGACCGTTTTCTTTACAAATTCCCAATACTTCGTAAGGCAGTATGCCTGCATTCATTGAGTTTTTACGCGCATTGGGCACGGCAGTAAGCACTGCTTCAATGAAGGAACGAAGTATCGCCTTGCGTTCATCTTCACTCAGTCCACCCAGGTGTGACTGTTCCGCAAGTAAATCAAGATTGATGCCAACATAACGATAGTAGGTAGCTGAGTTAAACTCAAGGCTGCCGATCATGCCTGCGCCTGCATCTTCGGCACCTTCCTTGCGGTCATCCACAGCAGAGAAGAAATCGACTTCATTGTTTGCAAGATGAGTTGACAGGGCGTGTGAGAACATGGACGCACCTTCGATATTTAGATTCGGGTCATTAGCGACCATGCGGCCAAACAAAGCAATGTCAGCAGCATCATTCCGCGTAGCGTTTTTAATCGCTTTTTTGGCGTCAACACCTGTGGCAATCGCCTTAGCAATTTGCTTGATCTCACCCGGCGATAAATAGACGGCTGTAGTCACCTGATCCGGATGCTTACTGTCTGGCTTGCTGAAAAGCTTGCAAAGTTCCTCCGCCTGTGTGGCAGCTTTTTCAGGATCAATGCCCGCACCTTCGAGCGCTTCTTTGAAGGGCAGAAAAAGAAGACGTGAGCGTACCCCTTCAAATGACTCTGAAGGATGTATCTCGCGTGCCTTCAGACGACTGGCCCGTTTCAGACACTGGCTGGAAATACGTGCCCGGGTCACACCGCCGAAGACAGCAGACTTTGGCGAGCCGACATCGTCGCGGTTCAGACAGGAAACCGGGAAAGACTGGAGGATATGGAGTTCGATAAGTTTCATGATTTTATACTTGGTTTAAATATTTGATATGATGTCTGTTATTTGTAATTTATTGTTAATTATGAGCACTGTTGAAGAAATTGAAGCTGCAATAAGATGCCTATCTCCGGATGAGTTCTGGAAACTAACAGATCGACTGATCGCTCAGCGCGACAAGACCTGGGATTCCGAATTGGAAGCAGATATGCAAGCTGGTCGATTGGATAAGCTGTGGGCCGATGCAGAAAAAGAAATCGAAGCTGGCGATACCCTACCACTTGATGAATTCCTCGATAACCAAAAGCTTTAGAGACGAGTTTGCCAAGTTGCCGGAAAATGTTCGCACGTTGGCAATAAAGAATTATGAGTTGTGGCGGATTAATTCCAGGCATCCATCGCTTCACTTCAAAGCAATCGGTCCTTACTGGTCGATTCGTGTAGGCAATGCTTACCGAGCTTTGGGACGAGAAAAAGAGAGTCGCTTGTACTGGTTTTGGATCGGACATCATAAAGTCTATGATCGTTTAGTCAGTCATTTGTAATGGGAACGAGACAGAGCATACCAAAACCGAAAGCCTTGGCTGATCCAATACCTTTAGTCGCTGCCTGGTAAAACGTATCGGGATCGTTCACGTGCAGAGTTCCGTTGAATATAGTAGTGGTGTGCGTGCCGATTTTTTTCTTTTTTAGGAATTGCTGACGAGGCTGAGGGATTATTTTTAACGAATCGGGCTCTACTTCGAAGCCGTGAAATGCGGCCTTCTGCTCCATCCACCGAATCAATTCTTCACGCTTTCTCAGGGCAATGCGCTTGCCGTTTGGCTTACGGGTTCCGTCTTTAGACCTAACCACTATCTTTCGAGTTGGATTGGCCAGCAGCGAGAACTGATAGGATGCGTGCTGAAAGAAATGATCCGATACCGTCTTCGACTCCCAGCCATCCACCGGGCACCAGTCTGGACGGGTCGGTGTATCTTCGGATAATATGAGCAAACGAAATCCCTGGCCGGTATCATCGAGTCGGGTAAGGAAGTTGCGCTTAGCTTCAGGCTTACCGGGGAAGGCTTCCCAGATGCGTTTGTGCCAGGCATAACAGTCGCGAAAGCCATCGTCTTTCCAGGTGCGTGCCGTGACCTCGTAGGGAATCTGTGCCTGTGTGAGAATCATGTTTCGGGACCTTCCTGATTTTTGGGTGGTATCGGGGATTGCCAGAAATCGGCAGCCCACTGATGTTTAACGTTCTCACTGTAGTTGGTCCAAAAGTTTAAATCTTTCCAAAGTCGTTCGTAATCGAGACCAATACTCTCACGTTCCAAGCGTTTGACTAGTCGGTGAAGCTGTTGCGACAGATCCCGGAACGAATCAGAAGCAAGCAGTCTTCGAAAATGTAGGTCGTAAGGATGTCTGTCATTTTCCCGATCACCTAATCTTAAAGCTGCTTTACCTACGGATTGACCAGGTACATGCACATTCGCAGTTTCTGGTTTTGCATGTTCTGCGTAAAGCGCAGCAAGTATTTCTTTGCGGTTGTCCTCCAATGCGTAGAGTCGTCCTAGAACAGGATAAGCCTTATACCGGGTCGCAGGACTCCAATAGCAGCGCAGGGCCGCACGATTGCCACGGTCTCTGGCGATCACTTGCAGTCGTTCAAGGAAGGTGTTTTTGATTTCAGTATCCATGGTCTATAGGCTCATTCGGTTTGATTGGTTACTTTGTATTGTTTTGAAGGTCGTTTACCTTTTTTCTCTTTCAGGTATAAGGTGCCGAACAAAGGTTTTATGCCGTTTGCATAAGCTTGATACTGGCGCGGTGTCGTGCGTGGACATACCCGATTGAAAGCATTTAGGGCAGATCTTCTGACTTGTTCACTCCAAGGGTCTTTGGCGTCTTCTTTTCCCATTGCAGGTTTGTCGTTGAGACTATCCGAGTCTCCGGCCAGTTGAATCAGAATGCGGTGTTCCTGATCGAGTTGTTGCCAGTAGTGTTTCTGTCCCTCTGCTACAGGGGCTGTTTCGTGCTTAAGAACGCTCCAGTAGCGTTTGATTGCGCCGTAGAGCGCTTTGGAAACTTTATCTGCATATTCGACTCCTGCCGCGTAAGTGAAACTACCGGATTCAAGAAACAGACTTCTGGGCACGGTGAATGTGGATTCGGTGCAATCAATGATCTTCGCATCGACTGCTTTAATAAGTTCTCCTACCCATAAATGAGTCCATTCTCCGGGATTACTGCGGGCTTTGAATGACTGAAGATTGAGCGGGCCTGATATACCGTCCGTATGTTTCAGGTTGGTAATCAGATTTAAATCATGCCAGATTCCTTTTTCCAGATTGGCACGCAGCAGCCGACGCTCGCCATCCTTACTTTGCTTTAGGCTAAGCGTCGTTGTAAAAGGATCGCGGTACGCACCATATTCAAGATATTGGTAGCCCTGATCAATAAGTGTTGTCGACAAATCATCGGAAAGACATAGTGCACATGGAATGGGTGCGAGACGAGCAAGTAACTGATGATCCGGTTCGGATTCCCAGACGGGTTTGCCTAAGCCATTGCCAGTCTGCTCCAGTGTTTTCAGGTCAATGCAGTTGCGCAAAAGAGTGTCTGTTAGGGTATCGCCGACCAGCAGCATTTGCAGTGATTTCAGGCCAGGGCCGTTACCCTTGACTTTTGAAGCCATGCTGCCACCGACAAAGAAGTTCTGCAAACAAAGCAACCCTAACGCAGCATCTGCCGGAGTCCAGGGACGTGGATCTTCACCCCAATGATCCAGCAACTTTGGACTGTTACCTGAAGAAAGCTGAAAAAACAGTTTGCAGAGCGGATAGCCTGCTTCTGTCCCGGCAGCACCTTTCTTCATCTGCAAGAACCGTGGCCCGTCTCCGAGCAGATTAAAGTGCGGATAGATTTCCGGTTTCCTTAGATAGGCGCAAATTTCTGTAGCAAAGTCTTTGCCAAAATCGCCCCACTCGTCTGCATCTTCCGGAGCACCCAGGGCGGCATGAGTAATGCAGACCAACAGACGGGTCATAGCAATGCGCTCGTGAGGTGCACAGTCGAGATCAGCAATGCCAGTACCGCGATCAAATGCCTCATGGAGCGACACAAGAGAAGCGGTATCGCCAGAAGCGGTATGATGCCAGCGTACTGGAATCCAGGGTGAGTCGATTAGATTAAAGTTATCCATAATCATGTAGGAACTGTTAATACCAGAAATCTTCAGGCTCTTCGGGTGTTGGGATCGTTTCATTTTTCTCATACCAGACGCCCAGATCATTTCGATAGTATAAGCGATAGGGCATCTCCTGAGATGCGTAAAGACTAAGCTCGGTACTGTCATCGCTGCGGATGGCAATCACACCATCGTCGATGTGTTGTAAAAGCCAGTCTGGCGCGTCCCTGAGCTGAGGCTTCACGAGGTAAGCTGGAATGCGCGTTGCGA
Organism: uncultured Puniceicoccaceae bacterium; assembly: GCA_964624365.1. GTDB lineage: Bacteria > Verrucomicrobiota > Verrucomicrobiia > Opitutales > Coraliomargaritaceae > Lentimonas. The sequence goes on along the minus strand of CAZUYZ010000179.1, from coordinate 4,295 downwards.
TTTCATGCAATGCCTTTGCCAGTGGATAGCTGAACTCACCGACACGGACGGTTTGTTCAGATCCATCGGGCAGTTGCAGGTGCACTTGTTCACCCTGCCAGATGGGTGCGTCGGACAGAATGACCAACTGTGCCGTGGGGATTATTCCATAGCGCGTTTCAGTGCCCTCTTTATCTTCAATGTCTTCTGCATTAGAAATGTTTCGTACCTTAGCGGTATTTAACATCTTATCGCGTTCGTGTGCATAGTCTGCAGCAAATGCAACCAAAGCTGCCGGGCTGCTCGGAGATGGACTTAATGCCGACGCTTTCTCCAGCAGCGAACGGATGTCGTCCGGCAGTGAAATTGTCTTCAAGTTTGAGAGTATCTCTGCTGACTGCCAGAGGCTAAGTGCCGGATAGATATGGTGGTGCGGCTTAAGTGCTTGTTTAACGTCCTTCAAAGACACCTGCCAATTGATATTTGGATGAATAATATGGCAGATGGCTGTTTCAAACCCAACAGGTCTTTCATGCGGATGCCGGTGCAGACGACCGATGCGTTGCAGTATCAGATCAACTGGCGCCAGATCGGTCACCAGATAATCGGCGTCAATATCAACCGACTGCTCGACGATCTGGGTGGCAACCAGTAGCGATCCCTTTGGACGCTGTGTTTTATCTTTGCCAAGAACCTCAGTCCAATTTTCCTCGTTTTCCCGGCGCACGTCTTGCGGAAAACGGGAATGCAGAAGACCGATCCTATCGGCTTCAATACGACTGGAGAGGCGAGACTTCAAACAGCAATACGTGTGTTGTGCCAATGCCACAGTGTTGCGAATGATGACTACATTTGCACCCGCTTCGACTTGTCGGGCAATGCTTTCCCAGAAATCCGCTTCACTGTTGTCATCTTCCAACGTTTCGTGTTTTAGGTGGACGAACTTCTTGTCCAGGATACCGGATAGTTTGATATGGACTGCGAACGGTGAGCCAGTGACAACTTTCGTGATCAAGGGATAGTTTGAGGGAGTTTCGGCTTCTTCCGCACCGGCGGCTTTGACGAGTTCAGCACGTCGTCTGGCAGTAAGCGTTGCACTTAATATGATGACCGTGGAGCCTGCTTTGATCAGAAACCGTATCAATCGGTCAATCAGCGCTGACATATAAGGATCAAAGGAGTGAACCTCGTCGATAATGACTACCTTGCCAGCCAGCGCAAAGTAGCGCAATGCAGCAAAACGAGCCGGCAGGATTGCTAGCAACGCCTGGTCAATGGTGCCAGTGCCGAACGGTGCAATGAGTTGTCTGCGTGTAGTGCTATACCATCGTAGCGCTTCACTGATATCATTTTCGTCCTGTTCAGGGCGTTCGTGGTCGATCTCAATAAATGTTGGACTAAGCGGGTGTCGGTCTTTTCCATCCAGCCAGGCGTTACCGTGGATCAAAGGCTGGAAACTTGCCGCATCCAGTATATTCTCAAGAAAATTGTTAACACGGTCATGAATTCTGGTCGAGGTAAGCTGTGTTGGGAGAGCAAAATAGAGACCGCGTGCCTCACCCTTGGTCCAACGTTGATAGGCAGCAGCGAGCGCAGCTTCTGTTTTACCCATGCCCATGGGCGCTTCGACAATGTAGAGTCCGGGAGATTGGGCGCTTTCAAGCAGAGCGATCTGTATTTCGCGCGGTTGAAAGGACTCCTGTTTTTCGGTCATGAACAACTGCCCAAACATCTTATCATTCCGAATCCTGGGGTTCCAATGCAATTTGTCTAACACCTCATTGGTCGTTGCTACGAGAGAATCCAGGCCATTCGTGCTCGCTTGGTTAAACCAATCGGCGTTGGATCCGATCCAGTCGGAAAAGATCGTGAATCCTGTGAGCAAGTGAATGCGTTCGTCCTCATTTTTAGCTGCTTCTTCAGGCAATGCTCCAAAGTGTTGGATCAGTTGCTCAAGAAGCTCATCTCGTAATTCCGCAAATCGAGTATTGCCACTCTCGTTTGGAATTTGATACAACGGCCTGAATTGTTTAAGGTAGCTGCCATGATGTCCACGGGTGCTCAGGAGCCAGAATTGGCTTTTTCTGTTCGTTTTGAAGCTGGCGTAGTTTTGCAAGTGCCATTGGCTGATAACAGCATGGTTGGTTTCCAGCCCATTGGCATTAATGGTTTGAATGACTGCATCACGCCACTCCCATTTGAGTGCTTTTATTTGAAAACCCGGCGTCAGCTTACCTAGGTCATGTGCTGCAACCAACGTGGTGGCACCTTTTGGCAGTTGTTCTTTGACTCCTCTGGGAAGTCGTTTGAATAGTGTTTTAGCAACGGTTCCGACAATCGCACAATGGTTTTTTACTGAAAGAAATGGCTTACCTGTTTCAGGGTCAGTTTTCGCCCAGCAGTCTTCCAAATTCAGTTTTTCCATTCTTAATTACTCTCCTCAAGGTGCCTTAAAACTCTTCTGAAAACAATGGCTCCCACTCGTTCTCATCGCACAACGAACCGCCAGGATTCTTTTTCGTGTGTGCGTAAAATTCAGACATCTTACAAGTTCATATCTATTTTAGCCGTTTCTAAATCCGATCAGCTTCTCTCTCAAAGAAAAGTGGCTTTGAGCCTTTCAGAAAACCAATCAAGTCTTCGCCTGTTAAAATTGGCTCTATTTCTATGCGTCCGTCCTTAATGCCGACTTGAAGTCGTTGACCTAGTTTCAGATTAAGCTTCCTACGAACTTCCTTTGGTATGACAATTTGGTATTCGAGTGACAAAATTGAAACATCCATGAATGCTATTTGGTATATTTTCTAATTTTGCGCAATATATTTTGGTTGTCGATTTGTTGTTGGATTGCTTTTTGCCGTTTGGTTCTGCTCGATTCCGGCAACAATTTCCATTTTGATAACGATCTTTTAAACCTTAAACTTAGGTTTTGCTTTGTAGCCCACCAATCCACACTAATTTTCACGAATCTCATATAACGCCAAAATGGCAAGCAGCCCTGGAACAAATTAAAATTTACAAATATCTGATAATCAATAAACTATGCAATATATTCGCGTTTATTCGTGTAATTCGTGGGCTCTACTGCGGTTTATAGATTTAAAGTCAATATGACCCGACGATTCTTCAGCTTACTCTGCACCCTCTTTATTTCCACATCTCCGCTTCCAGCCGACGAGGTTGTCATTCTACTACACGGCCTTATCCGCACCTCGGCTTCGATGGAAGCCATGGAAGAAGCGCTTTTTGAGGAGGCTTATATTGTGCACAATATCGATTATCCTTCCAGGCAGTTACCGATTCAGCAACTGTCTGGAGATGTACGAAAACAAATCGTAGCGCTGACCAAGGATGACGATACGATCCATTTTGTAACCCATTCGATGGGTGGTATTTTGGTGCGCACGATTCAAAAAGAGTCGCCACTCGAAAATATTGGTCGTGTGGTCATGCTGAGTCCGCCCAATAAGGGCAGCGAGCTGGTGGATTCACTGGGCAAATTCAGCCTTTTTGACTGGATCAATGGTCCTGCCGGAAGTCAACTGGGCACCGAAGCAAATGACTACATCACCCAGCTCGGACCGGTAAATTTCGAGCTGGGCGTTATTACCGGCGACCGCAGCATCAATTGGATTAATTCAATCATCATTCCGGGAAAAGACGATGGCAAGGTATCCACTGAGCGCGCAAAGGTGGAAGGTATGCAGGATTTTCTTGTGATCCATGCAACCCACCCTTACATTATGAAAAATGATCAGGCAGTCACCGCTACTATCCGATTTCTGAAGTCAGGCGCTTTCAAACTTCTCGAAGAACAAGCGCCGAAAAATCCTAAAAAACAGTAGACTTAGGCTCTGTTTTTTAGCCCACCAATCCACACGAATTTGCACAAATCCTAAGTACCGCAAAAATGGCGAACAGCATGAAAAAATGCAGATACATAAATGTCTAATAGAAAAAAACTGTGTAAAAGATTCGTGCTGATTCGTACGATTCGTGGGCTCAACTGCGTTTTTTAAATCTTTATGTGTAGCCACGACGCTCAGTCGCCGTGCGATTTCTGTTCTGGTCACACGATACCTCAACAGCAGCTCAGGCCCGAAGTTCATCGAAGGGAGCGAGGTGGCTACACCTGTACAAATAATTGTGAGTTTTGCTACAGAAGAGCATTACATGTTCAGACTCATCTTCCATGAGGATTAGCTTTGTTGATCGGATGGGCTCACGGGGATTTCGCCCCGCAAGCCTTCCACACCACCGGACATGCGGTTTTCCGCATCCGGCGGTTGAACCCGGCTTAGGTCATTTGAAGGAAT
>CAZUYZ010000178.1:0-5609 GCA_964624365.1 uncultured Puniceicoccaceae bacterium | reverse complement strand
AGCCAATCCCCGGTTGCTGCTTTTGCGCCAAAGTTTCTTGCCTTAGCCGGCCCACCCTGTGTCTCCTGACGAATTGCTTTGAAGCCATAGTCAGCTCCTTTTTTCCAGGAGCCATCCCCGTCCCCATCTCCAACAATAATGTTTTCGTGAGGCTTTGAGTCCATCTGCGCAAGGCTCTGCAAGCAGATATCAAAATGTGTGCCACCTGTATGCACAGGAACAATAATTGATATATCTGAGTGTCCATTCATCAACCTCTATTTTTCTGATAGCATATCAAACGGAATTTTCAAGGTAGTTTCGACCGAAGGAATCTTGATGGTCGAAATTTTCCCAGTTTCAGGCTTGGTATGACCTTCATACTTACAGACAGCAAGCATTTTATCTTAATTGGGCGAGAGCGAACAGAAAGGATTACGCTGGCTGCGAAAAAAATAATGAGGATGTCCAGTAAATCTCATATCTGGGAGCTTCGTGCCTATAATGGTAATTAGTGTCTGGCCGGAAATATCTTAGCTTCTTTAGATACAACATCTTGCACTGGATATCGCAGGCCAAATGTTTGTCAATATTGACCGATAAAGCTGACAAACACGCTAAAAAAACAGAATTATTCGCTGTTAAACGGGCCATTTGGGGTCAAGGTTGGTGCCATCAGACAACGATTCGAAGTACAACTCGCCCTGGGAGCCGTTCCAATCGAATGGGTCGAAATCCCCACCCGCACACGCGATGAACTGCCTCCCACTCTGGCAGCGCTGCAACGGGTGTTCACCGCACCAGCAGGTTAGCAGTGAGGTATTCACGCTCTTTGAAGACCGGCTGCTGCGCAACAATCGCTCAAAAGGACGACCAGGTATGGATCAGTTTTGCAGCGGCAATGTTCCCTTTGCGAGTCAATTGCCCAAGCTGGTCTCTTTCTTCTAGTTCTAAGGTCGCTTTGTATCCTGGCATAATAACCTCATGCAAATACCAGTAATCCGCAAATATAAAGCGAATATTTACATGTTTTAATGTACTAGTTTTCGGCAGAGTTTTGTTGCTCAATGTAGTTAGCGATAGCTTTTACATTCATGAAATTTTCAATGCGCACGTCTTCAGGTGGTATGACCATGGAGTATTTTTTCTCGATGAATGCGACTAGGCGCATAATGCCCATTGAGTCGATGAGTTCATCGCCGAGCAGATCGTCTTCTTCGCTGATTTCTGTAATATCTCCACTTATCGATAAATCATTGATGATATATTGAATAAGCGTTTGGATGATTTCTGATTGGTTTTGCATAGAAAATCTGGTGAGGGATTAAGCGTTAGTCGTTTGTTTTTCAGTGAGTTGTGATCTTAAGGCATTGCGATCAATCTTTCCCGAGGTAGTTCGAGGCATGCTTGTTCGTACATAAACTTTATCAGGCACAGCATAGCCGGGTAATTGTTTTGTGAGCCACTTGCGCAATTTGCCCTCAGTCAAAGACGTACCTTTGAACAAAGTAACTGCCACTGCAACAGCAGGGACGTCATCGACTTCAACACAAAATGCTGCGGCTTCTTCCACCTGCACGCAGGCAGTGGTAAAATGCTCTATCTCATCAAGCTCAATGCGGTAACCGCGTACCTTTACCTGGCGATCTTTGCGGCCTAAAAAAAGATAGTCACCTTGTTCGCTAACTCTGACCAGGTCGCCGGTCCGGTAGTATCGTTTGTTGCTGTCTGGATGTATGAAAAACGTGTGTGCATCTTGTTCAGTTCCATCCCAATAGCGTGACATCATAGTAGTCGAATGGATCAGTAACTCACCTTGATCACCCAACTCAACGATTTTATCGTTCTCATCAATGACAAGGGCTTCTGTTTCTCCCCAGATTTTACCAATAGGTACTGGTCGGTCAAAATCGTGTGTTTCGGGAAGATGGAAGTAGCTGCATTGGTTAACTTCTGCCGGGCCATACACATTACTGAATCTTGCTTGAGGCCACTGAGAGGAAAGTTTCTGAAGATAAGAGGGCGGGAATGGTTCCCCTCCAAATTTCACCCAGCGAAGTGTACTCAGATCACGTTTACCCAGAGAGCCGCGTTCCAATAGCTGAATCAAGGCAAAGGGCACCGAATACCAAATGCTGATGCGTTCATCCTGCATGAGTTGCGAAAGACTTGCCGGCAGTTTGCTATAAGTAGCTGAAACAAGGATCGTGGTTGCCATGGCTTTGACTGAAGCAAGATAGCCAAATGTCGACATGTCGAAGTGGAGCGGCGACAGGTTGGCAATGCGATCCTCAGGAGTTACCTGATAAGTTGCTATGGATAGACGAGCGTAGCTGTCACCACTGAAATGGGAATGCACAATGCCCTTGGGAGTTCCGGTAGACCCAGATGTGAAAATAACATAGGCGGGATCGCTTTCATTCACTTCTGTGTCCGGTTCTGTAGGATGACCATCAATGTCGTCCCAGGAATAACATTGGAACGAAAAATCAAAGTGCTTTTTTACACCAACAACTGCGTCCAAAGAAGAGCCATCTTCTCCAAGTAGATCGATCAAGGTATCGGATAATTTTTGAGTGATCAGGATGCGAATGGCTCCAATTTTCAATAATTCACATACACGTTTATTGGGTGCAGTTGGATCAATGGGCACAAATGCAGCGCCTGCTTTCAAGGTTCCATATACAGCAATGGTAGATTCGAGGCAAACCGGTAAGCGAATAGCCACACGATCACCTTTTTGCACGCCGAGGGAACGCAAAAGCGATGCTAATTTAGACGCTTTTTCATTTAGCTGTGCATACGTCAGGGATTTACCTTCGCAACGATACGCTTCGTGATCGGGCATTGCCCGAGCCGCATTGCTCAAATTTTGATGCAGAAGCGTTGCCATCTTTTTTACAAGCCGAGTAATTTGGCGATTACATTGCGCTGGATATCCGATGTTCCCGCATAAATAACGGCGCCGATTGAGTCGCGTAAATCGCGCTCAACACCTGTTTCCGTTAAGTAACCATTGCCTCCGTGGATGCGAATTGTATCCAGGCTGGATTCAACGAAACACTCACTTAAGTGCAATTTAAGCAATGCTGAATCCAGCGAGGCCGGCTTGTTTTCTTTTTTTAGCCAGGCTACTTTATAGAGTAGCAGACGAGCTGTTTCCAGACGAAGGCGCATTTCAGCGATACGGTTGGAAACCGATTGAAAGCTGCCAATGGGCTGGCCGTACTGCTGCCGTTCCTTAGCATAGTCGATTGCGACTTCCAATTGTCGTTCCATGGCGCCGACTTGTGTGGATAATATGCCGCAACGCTCAATTTCCAAAGAGTGTGTTGAGATGGAAAAGCCGGAGCCTTCCTTGCCCAGAACATGTGAGTCCGGCACGAAACAGTCTTCGAAAGTCACACCTCCAATGGGAACAGTTCGCAAGCCCATCTTTTCCTGAACAGGTGTTGGGATGACGCCCTCTTGACTGCGTTCGACCAGAAAGGCCGTTAAGCCCCACTTTCCCAGACTTGGATTGATTGTGGCAAAGGTCAGGAAGAAATCTGCAGCAGGAGCCAGCGTTACCAGACGTTTGGAACCGTTTAGAATGTAACCATCGGATACTTTTTCAGCAGTTGTGTGGATGTTATAAACATCGGAGCCGGTCTCGGGTTCCGTTAAGGCATGAGCGCCGATCCATTCACCTGCACACATCTTGGAGAGGAATTTTGTCTTTTGTTCTTCTGTTCCAAATCGTGCAATCGGCGTTTGAATTGCAAGTATTTGTGCTCCAAGCGCAAACACGAATCCATTGTCTTGGCAACCGTAGCCTAAGCCCTCCATGAATAATACAAGATCCAAAAAGTCCATGCCGTCTTCGTTGGCAGATCCGCCGGGCACTGCTTTTGCAAATAAACCGAAGTCGGCGCATTTCTGCCAAAGCTCACGAGCAAAAACACCCTCACGATCGCGACTTATGACATCACCCGTGAGTTCTTTTTGAGCGAACTTAATCGCAGATTGCTTGAGTTCGATTTGTTTGGGCGTCCAGGAAAAGTTCATGTTTAGCTGATTGTGAAAAAACGATTTCGTATGGATTGTAGGGATCTTTACAAATAGTTTCCAATTTCAGCGGAGTCCCAATCCCAAGGATACGGGCCTGCTCTAATAGGTGTTCCAGGGCGACATGATCCTCCAATGCAAAGCCCGTTGAATCAAACACTGTAGTTTTTTGCCGCAAAGGTTTGAATGCTTCAGGGTCCTTGACGAGTTCATGCAGTTCGGGCCCGATAATCTGTTTTGCCGATTGCATGTCGAAAGCTAACTGCTGACACTCGCCTTCGACCATCGCTTGAGTTAGGAAGTCGGGGCATACGAAGCTGTTTTGCAATATTTCAGGCGGTAGCTCCGTCTTCCCAGGGAGATCTGATCCGACTGCATTGATGTGAACTGATGGCTTTAGCAATGTCTGTTGCGAAAATACGGGTCCTGCGCCAATCGGTACCGAAGTAGCCGTGCAGAGGATATCCGCTTGACTGGCGACTTCATCGGCGGAAGCGGATTCAATCTGAATTGCATCCAGTTGAAGAGGAGCAATTCGTTCGGCAAAGCTTTCAGAAACAGATGGCTCTGTGTCGTGGATAAGAACTCGTTCAATTGGAAACACTCGGTTTAGTGCATGGAGCTGAGTTACAGCTTGAGCGCCCGCGCCGATTAATCCAAGGGTACTGCTGGCAGGATCGGCCAGCAGCTTACTGGCAACTGCCGATGCAGCGCCTGTTCGCAACGAGGTAAGCAGTGTGCCATCAGCGAGCGCTTTTATTTGGCCGGTTTGAACATCGAATAGGGAAAGTGAAGAAAGGATCGTTGGCAGCGCATAGGCCCCCGGGTTTGCAGGATGGTAACCGACCATTTTCATTAGCACACTTTGCTGACATTGCATAAGCGGCATCCATTCGACAAGTCCTGTAAATGGTTCGCTGTATCGAAAGCCGTCTCGAGCAGGTATGGAGTATGTACTTTTGTCGTAACTCGAGAATGCTTGCTCTAACCGTTCGATCAAAACATCCATGTATGCATCCAGACCTGCTTGATGGATCGTTTCAGCAACATCGTGACTGGATAAAAGAATGGGTGAATTCATTGCGTTAAGATTTTGCAGGACAATGCGGAACTATAATCCAAATGCGCGTTCAATAAACCAGAATGTAGCAACAAGAGCAGCCAGAGCAGACCCTAAGTGAAGAATGCAAGGGATGTAAAAACTTTTCCTGCGAATGGCATAAAGGATGACAAAGCAGAAAAAAACGACCACAACCTGTCCAATCTCCACGCCAATATTAAAGTTAATAAGTACCTTCCATAGATTTTGCATGCGAAATGGAATGTCCGACATGACGGATGCAAAGCCCAAACCATGAAAAAGTCCAAACCCAAAGATGATAAGCCAATTACTTTCTTTGAATTTTGGAAAAATGTTGTTGAGCGCAACAATGACAATAGAGGCCGCAATCATGGATTCCACAAAACGGCCGGACAATGAAACATAATCCAGCGCCGCCAATCCGAGTGTAATTGAGTGTGCAATCGTAAAGAGCGTTACTATTTTTAAAATACGCATCGCAGACTTCAGAAAAGTAGGGGAG
>CAZUYZ010000177.1:0-5083 GCA_964624365.1 uncultured Puniceicoccaceae bacterium | reverse complement strand
CATTCCCCCATTCACCACCAACAGTTGCGTCTGTTGGTTTAGGACATCTAAGAGCAATGAAAGACCATGGTGGGTGCTTTAAAATGCAGTTATTTTAGAAAAGTGACTGGTTGTCAGTGAATGTATTTTTCTGGGGAATTTTTGGGGGACTACTACTACCCCTGGGGTGAAATACCCAGTGTAGCTGTTAGTTTAATTATAGTCCAAGACACTCCTGTCGTCACGTTCAAGGGACGAAACATCGTGTCCCATGATCTGCTTCCTAAATTTCTCAAATAGTTTACCTTGCAATGGTTTTGTCATGTAATCACCAATCATTTCAGTTGTTGGGCAGTATTCAATTCCAAGGTTGCCCTTCTCAACTTGGTCGGTCAAAAAGAAATAACGAATATTGATAGCACGGGTCCTCTTGCTAGAGCTGCGCTTACCATTTTGTTCCAACAAGATTGTCGACTTGTTGTCTTGATAGAGGATGTTCCTCTTCACTTCATAACCTTGCGCTTCCATAAAGAGCTTGGTCCATAGGATCATAGTGGTGGCATCATCTGCCCCGACCAATTCGGCCTCAGTACTACTCCGAGTGTTGAGCTTTTGCTTCTTTGACATGGAGATGGGAGCACCATGTCCAAATGTCATCACAGCGCCAGTGTGGGATTTGAAATCAGGATGTACGGCAAAGGAGGCATCCACATACCACTTGATGGTGTGTAGGTTGTCGGCTGACAGGATCAGTTTGTCGTCTTTGGTCCCGTTGAGATATTTCATGAGACGGATGAGCTTGCGCCAGTCATCCTGGTTGGGACTCTTCACACGGGTGCATAGTGCGGTGATTGCTGTGTGGATGTCGGGTCTGGCCCTCTTGCAGGCAAAGAGACCCTTGGCAACAAAGGTATGGAACTCGTGGGCATGTTCCTTGTTCAATTTGACACCCTGGCCCTCAGCAAACAAGTCTTCCAGTGCTGGGGTTGGTGCTGTATCAGTGGAGTTGAAGTGGATGGAGAAATCTCCAATCATGGTCTTGACATAGTCACTCATGTCAGCAATGACCTTACCTGGCAGTGAGTAGTCAAAGGTCATGCCTAGGTATTCATGTTTCAATCCACGGGTAGCTTTCACTTCACCATAGCTGCCATACATTTCATTCAGCCATTTCAGAAACTTATCATTAACTTTAGATTGCATGTGGCTGCTGTCCAAGTCATCCACATGGAAACGGATGGTCTGCTGTTTGCCATTGATCATACGGTTGGCAACACAGGGATCATAGGGGTTGAAGATGAATCCAATCCCTTCAAGGTCGCTACGGAACTTCCTGTACCAGAGCAGGGCTGCAACTAACATTCCGTATAGCGCCATCAATACTTCAAGGTAGATAACCTTCTTTCCGTTCTCATATACAACATAGGTGGCGTAGACATTGGGTGCTTGCTTTACTAATTCATCAACTAGCACTCCTGTGCACTTCATGATCACGCGGTCCATGTCCTCTGGCCACGGTGTCTGTACAAATGCATTGGGTACATCAACTGTCATCTTGTCTCGCCCTTCCTTGGCATCAATGACATTGGTCAACATGATGCTGTTGGTATCAACTGTGGGACTTGCTGTCTCCTCTTTGGTATGCCAGTCTCGAGTTGGTTTGCCATTGTAAACCAATCTGCCTTTCACTGTTCCATCACGCTTCTCAGTCAGAAGCATCATTCCTTCCTGTGCTTTACGCTTTTCATCAGGGGACAATTGTGAGACATCAACAGGTGCAAAAGTGTTACGGTTATGTAATTGATCTAGTTCTTTGCCGGCTGCTGCACGGCCTTTGTCTCCAAACTTCTTCAATCCTCTGTGCAGTGGGTACTGTTGTCCAAAACAGGGCTTTCCGTTCATTACTTTGTGTCGGATCTCTACCATCAGGTTGGCAATCACTCCTGCCCTATCGGTATCATACTCAACATGTTCTTCCTTTCCATTGGTGTACAAGATGTTGTGCCGCTTCTCCAACTTCTGCTGTGATTGATCGGCAAACCTAACACGCTGTTTGTGCTGTTCAAAGGTTGGGCTAAGGATCTCTGGTTGCCTAGTCTCTCGTGTTGACCTACGGGGTTCTGGTTCAGGTGTGTCATCCTCTTCTTCCACTGTTTCTACGGTAATTGGATTGGTATCTGTTGGTGTTGTCTCATCTGCTAGTAGTTCATCAATTTCATCGGTATCCATCCTGTCATAGGATTCTTCATCATCTAATTCATCATCAAAGTCATAGCTGTCTTCATCCGTGTCGGATTCAGTGTATTCTTCATCATTGTCATCCATGTTGTCATCTGTGTCTTCATAGTCCACTCCTGCAATCCAATTGGCAGGGAACAGAGGTTGCTTGTCCTTGGTTTCCAACTTGAGGTTCTTCATGCCTTGCTTGGTGCCTAGTTTATCAACACGGTGGATGACAGAGTCAGTAATAGGGACTACTGTTACAGTCTGGCGGGTAATGAGCTTGCCAGTAGATAGATGCATAAGGTAGTGGCCTCCCTGTTTGTTGTTGAGGGGGCGGAGGTAGATGCAGTCAATGCCGCGGGTGGCTGGGGTATTCTTTGGGTCATGTTCATGGTTTGCTATCACGTAGCTCCCAAAGGGAATCTTACAATGCTTCTCATAGTCTAGGTCCATCTTCTTCAGCAACACATGGGGGCTGAAGTACTTTGAAGCTCCTCCCTTGGCTGGGAAGTAGTTCAATTGGTCAGTCACAAGCATGGCCAGGTGGGCCCACATCACTCTGGGTAGGTTAGAGAAGGGTAAGTTCTGGTAGACTGCCCGGATCCGTTCTCCAATGGTCCGGTTGTTCCGCTCTGCCTCAGGGACGTGCTCCTGGGCAGCGGTGGGGTTGATGGCAACATCCAGTTCATCGGCGACTTGTTCCATCAAGGTTTTGAACTCGCCATCAGCATTGATGGTTGCAATGCGCAATCCTGCGTTAGAATAGAGGCGTAAGACTTTATCTAAAGCATTATATAGGTTTTCAGCACTCCTGCTGTCAAGAGGCTGTAGGGCCCGATAACGTATGCCAGTATCAATGGTGGTCAACATCGGTATCCCATTGACAAACATGTTGTCAATACAAAGTGTCAGTTCGTGGTGTGGTTCCAAAATCTCCGGGGGAATCTCCACAAGGTCATTGATCACAGGATTGGGACGCTGTCTGGTACTCTTGCCTTTCAAGGTTCCAACATCCGGTCCATAGATCTTCTCAGCTAGGTTGGCATCATCAGTTGTCACAGGACAGTTCTTGATGATCTTTTGCCTAAGGATATGCTTAAAGTTTTCTACTGTTGGGCATCCCATAGCATGGTAGAGGTCACGCGCCAGTTTGGCTCTCTCCAGTTGCTTCTTGTTGTATCCCAACTTGTTCTCCTTCACAGAGGAGACTACATGGCTTGCTGCCACAGCAGTAGGCTTGCTGGGTGGCGGTAGCATGTTCTTTTCCTTTGCAATGTAGGACAGGTAGTCCTGGCTAGGTTCATAGCCATAGAGACCCTCAGATGTGCGCTTGAACTTAAGAACGCTGTCTGGGGTGTGTAGGTTGAAGGCATCTTCAATGTCAGAGTCATAGGTAACTCTGTAGCCCTTGTCCACAAGTGGAGCTAGGCCTAGGAGGTTGGTAATCATGCTAGAGTCATAGATGACTGGTCCCAGGTCTGGCAGACCGGGTAAGGTTCCCTCCAAGTCAAGTTTCTTGTTGCCAGCATTGGTAGTCATCACCGTTGGTTGCTTGGCCTTCTTGATGTCAAGTAGTAGGTCGGAGTTCATGAAAGTTCCGCCTAAAGTTGACCCACTATCCAAGTGAATCATCCTTTCCATTTTGCTGAAGCGGCTACTCGTCTGTTTATGGACTTGACGAGCGTTGGCTCCTTGGAATCCGCTAAAGGCTTGGCGGCGTTGATGTCCGCTTATGTTGGTGCGGCGTCTACTGGTATTGGTAGCATCACTCCTGCGATTGCGGCTAGAAGTGGTATTGAAGCTGGCGGCGGAGCGGTTGTCATCTTCATCGCTCCCATATTCGCTAACCTCATCAGCATTAGTCCTGGGTTCGTCCTCCTGGTAGTTCTGGATGGCACGGGTCACTACCCAGTCCTTGTAGGGAATATTGGCTTTGCATTGCCTGGAGCTGTGGCCTTTCTTGCCACAGGCGTAGCATTTCATATCCTGTTGGGCAAAGCTTTGACCGGCGACGGATTCATCATCCTTGGGTTCAGACCGGCGCGGCGGTTCCTTGCGCTGTTGTTCACGCCTCTTCTTGAGGGCTTCCTTATAGGTAGGATCATACGTATGGTTAGCTAGAATATCAGCGGCTGCATTCAGGGCTTTAGGATATTTGTCGGTGCCCATAGAATATTCTTGGGCAAGTTTGGTTTGCACGGAACCATACTTGGCTCTGTTGGCATTCCGGATGAATAGGTAGGCACACCATTCTTCAAAGGAGCTCTTCTTCATTGCAGTCTCTGCAGCTGCGTCGTTGTTGAGAGCCTTGTAGTCAGCTTGGTTCTCAATGAAGTGATACAACACTTCGGTGCCAAGGTGAGCCTTGGCAACATCACGTAGTTGCTTGAAGCGTTTGACATAGTCGGTCAGTTCTTCGTCCAAAGGTTGGTGCATGGTGAGCCATTGGAGGAGACTATCGGTCATGTTCATTAGAGGGTACTGGGCTCTAACGCTATTGTGCACCAGGCTCTTGATTTGTTCTAGCAAAGCAATCGGGTCGTTGAAGATCTCGGCATCATAGTTTTCCAGGGATTCAAGTCGGTTCATCATGTTCTTGGTACAGAAGTCAGCAGTAATGATGGCATAGGCTTGCTTCATGCCATTCTCTAGTTCACGAACCCTTGCTCTATACACCTTCATTTCATCGGCATATATAAGAGTCAAGGCTTCTTGCTCAATCGTATTGGCAGCAGGATCGGTCTTCTTGGATAGTTGCTGTTTCGGCTTTTCTTTGGCCAGGTCAACCAATTTCATGTCTTTCAAAGACTTGGCTACATCCTGGTGTGCTGCGGACTGCTTCTGGATGGTTCTAACAATAGCTTCTTTCACTGTGGCATAA
>CAZUYZ010000176.1:0-8521 GCA_964624365.1 uncultured Puniceicoccaceae bacterium | reverse complement strand
GGTCAGTTGCTACCATCTCGTCGACTACAACTTTAAATTCTCTAGGTGTTGGTCCGTGCGTATTTTTGATATAGGTAAGGCCCATTAATTCTACAGTGTTAAGTTGGAGGGCAACGCTTCGTCGTTGCCGCAGTACCAATGCCAACGTGCGGAAATGACTGAGCATTTCCCTCCAGTAGACTGCTAATTTGAACCATATAAAATGTTTTGGGACAGATAAATGAGTATTTTCTTATAACTTAACAATGTAGAATTAGTAGCAAAGCTAAAAGAAGAAGACGAACGCAGATCCGAGCAAAACGACAGGTCTCATCCTATTGAATCCTCTGGGTCACAGTTCCTCGCTAAACATAAAGCCTGATGCCTCTCCATTTTCAACTCTCCCAAACACTCAATGCCTCGACATCATCCCAGGCTTCTTCCCGTGAAGGGCCGGTAGCTTACCAATGACATTGACGAAATACTCATTGAGAACCTGAACGGACAAACAACCGTTTCTCGCCTCCCACAGCTCATCCAGCCGCCTGGCTGCAATTCTCTGTTTCTCAGGTTCGGAGGCATCTCTTGCGAAGAGAAGAATATTGGTATCTAAAAATGCTATCGCTCATAGAGACTGTCACGAGGAGGGTAGGATTTTTCCGAAGCTTTCAGCGCTTGAGGCCGACGGAATTGATAACGTCTTTTCCCGCGCCCATAGACCTTTTCCTGTAACATCTTACGCCGCGATTCTTCTCCCAGCAACAACGAACTAAACTACATATAACAACATAAGAGCATTTCATATCTCACTTTTTCAGGCCACTTCACATTTTTTTCGGTCGTTCAACCGGACTTTCCAAGGCATCTACGATGATCGCCTCAAACTCACAATCACCCTGTAACAGTTTTTTATGTTCTGGGAGGTGAAGTCATACGACATCACCGAATTTTTTTCTTTTTGGCGTTGCTTTCTTTCTGGATCCTTAAAGCATGCTTTTTCAAAAATTTCATCAGAAACGTACCTAAATAAAAAGTATTCGAATTACCCTATGAGACTAAAGTTGCTTTCCCTTTTGTTGCTTTGTAGTACAGTACTTTCACCTTTAGGTGCCGTAAGCTTTGATGGGACTTCGGTTGATGCAGGTGCCTCGATTGTTGAAGCGGTTGCCGAGGATGTAGCTGCCAACACCAGCACATTTAAAGAGGGCTATGCTCTGTTTATGGAAACGCCCGCTGCGGCTTTTTTTACCGTGAGCAACTTGTGGCTACTACTTGCGGCAGCGTTTGTCTTCATCATGCACCTTGGGTTTGCGACGGTTGAGTCGGGTCTTAGCCAATCGAAAAATACGGTAAACATCTTATTTAAGAACGTCTTTATCATAAGCATGGGTATTATTACCTATGCACTATGGGGATTTAATGCAATGTATCCTGGCGAGTGGTCGATTGACGGAATATTTGCGTTGGGTTCCTGGTTTGATTCCGATGGCGCTACGGTTGAATTGATGACCGCTGAGTACGCTGATTACACGTGGTATACCGATTTCATTTTTCAGGCTATGTTCGCAGCAACCGCAGCGACAATCGTTTCCGGTGCAGTTGCAGAAAGAGTTAAACTTTCATCGTTTATGATATTTGCCACATTGCTGGTTACATTTGCCTATCCTTTAACAGGTTCATGGAAATGGGGTAAAGGCTGGTTGGAAGCACAAGGATTCTATGATTTTGCAGGTTCAACACTCGTTCATGGATTTGGTGGCTTCGCCGCATTGGCTTGTGTGATGATTCTTGGACCGCGTGCGGGTAAGTATGTAAATGGTCAAATTAGGCCAATTCTGGGTCACAGTATGCCACTTGCAACGATCGGTGTTTTTCTGCTGTTTTTAGGTTGGTTTGGATTTAACGGTGGTTCCGTTTTGAGTGCAGACCCTTATCTGGTTTCTTTGGTCTTTGTGACCACGGCTTTGTCTGCCGCCGCTGGTGGTCTTGGTTCAATCTGTATCGCTTGGATTTTTATCAAGAAACCGGACCTCTCAATGGCGCTAAATGGTATCCTTGCCGGTTTGGTCGGTATTACTGCAGGCGCAGATGTGATTCCACCCAAATATGCGATTATAACGGGCTTTATTTCAGGTGCTCTCGTGGTGGTATCAATTATTTTTCTGGATAGAAAAAGAGTGGATGATCCAGTTGGTGCAATCTCTGTACACGGCGTTTGTGGTGTCTTTGGTACGCTTGCTGTGGCGTTTTTCGGTAACTGTGAAGAAGGTGTCGGCGGCTTTGGTACTCAGCTTATCGGCGCGCTTGCAGTGGGTGCAGCGGCTTTCATCTTTTCATTTATTGTTTTTGGAGCGCTTAAACTTTCTCCATTGGGCGTGCGCGTATCACCGGAAGAAGAATCCGAAGGTCTTGATATTGGCGAGCACGGCCAGGAAGCCTATCCTGATTTTAGGGGAGCACATTAATAAATTCTAGCCACGCGAAACAAAACACTTAGTCTGTAATTATTATGAAATTGGTTAAAGCAATCATTAAACCTTTCAAACTTGAAGAAGTTAAAGAAGCTCTCTCGGAGATCGGTATCGAGGGCATGACTGTAACTGAAGTTAAAGGATTCGGTCGCCAGAAAGGACACACTGAAATCTATCGTGGCAGTGAGTACACCGTCGACTTTTTGCCTAAAGTTATGGTGGATATTGTTGTCGACGATGAGCTTGTTGAAAAGGCAACAGGCGCGATCGTCAAAGCTGCCAAGACCGAAAAAATCGGGGATGGTAAAGTTTTTGTTATTCCTGTTGAAAGCGCGATTCGTATCCGCACGGAAGAGTCAGGCTCTGAAGCTCTCTGAATGAACTCAGAGAGTTGTCAAAGGCAGACTTTCTGCTGCTTGTCTTCAAATGATGGCTAAACCTAGATTCGTGAGTTGAAATCACGATCTTTCATAATCTTTCGCTCCACAAGACATTGAGCCGCTGACTCAACGCGCCAAAAGGCGCGCCTTCACAGCTCAGCAATATCTTGTACAACAAAATCTTACAAAACCTCATCGACCTCTACTCACGAATCTAGCCACCTGGAATTATCTGAACAGATTGTATGTGGTAGCGCGGCGCCTTCTCGGTGAGCACTGGTGCCATGTGAGCCAGAGAATTACGAGTTTAGTTCCACCAGTTTGGTTACAATTGCCTTTTGCACATGAAGGCGATTTTCAGCTTGGTCGAAGATGATGCTCTGCGGGCTGTTGAGTACCTCCTGGCTGACTTCTTCGCCTGAATGAGCAGGCAAGCAATGCATGAAATAGGCATCCGGTTTTGCCAGAGCCAGGATTGTTTGGTTTACCTGATAGGGAGCCATCTGCTTGAGCCGTTGATCGGCTTCCGTTTCGTTACCCATAGAGACCCAGACATCGGTGTAGAGAACATCTGCGTTTTTGGCAGCTTCTTCAGGGTTTTCGGTGTAAGTAAAGTTTACCGGCAGGTTATCTTTTTTGAGTTGCTCAACTATCTTTTTCTCAGGTTCAAAGCCTTTTGGCCCGGAAACAGTAATGTTCAATCCGAACATTGCAGCTGCCAAAATCCAAGAATTGGCCATATTGCATGCGCTGTCGCCAAAGAAAGCGACTTTTTTGCCTTTGAGCGAATTTAAATCGACCGATTCGGGTGAGGAGCGCTCAAGTAATGTGAAGATGTCAGTATATAGTTGGCAGGGGTGATTGAAATTAGTGAGCCCATTAATAATAGGCATCGCAGCATGTTTAGCAAAATCTTCAATGATCGAGTGTTCGTGGGTTCGAATCACCAAGCCGTGTAAGTAACGGGACAGCACCTTGGCGCTGTCTTCAGCTGTTTCACCACGGCCGATTTGTGTTTGCTGTGCGTTGAGAACAACAGGATATCCTCCTAGCTCGTGAATGCCAACTTCGAAGGAGACGCGTGTGCGAGTAC
Source organism: uncultured Puniceicoccaceae bacterium (assembly GCA_964624365.1). Lineage (GTDB taxonomy): Bacteria > Verrucomicrobiota > Verrucomicrobiia > Opitutales > Coraliomargaritaceae > Lentimonas. Next base: position 4,598 of record CAZUYZ010000176.1, on the reverse strand, counting down.
TACTCTTGTAGAACAGGAGACCCCAGGATTCTTTGCTCAAAAGATTGGGTGTGTTTCGGCGATCTTGTTTAAATGACTTCGCAAGTGAAAAGACAGATTGTGCCTGCTCAAGCGTGAAATCAGTTGTTTTCAGGAAGTGATGCATAACTTTAATTTCTGGATTTGGAAATATGGGTGTTTTAAAAGGTGTGATGTTTATTATTCAAAGTTCTTTGAAAACTTCGTTCAGAATTTGAACGCTCTTGCTGAGATCTTCTGGAGTGGCGATTAATGCAGGCAGCAATCGGATGGTATTATTTCCGGCGGGAACAATAAGTAGGCCTTTATTTTTTGCAGCGGCTGTGACCGCTAATCTGTCGGCATGAAGCTCCAGTCCAACCATGTAACCCAGGCCTCGCATCCCGACAATATGTTGTGGATACCTATCGATCAGTTTTCTAAGTTCCTTATGCCAGGCGATGCTGTTGGCAGCTACTTTTTCGAGCAGCTGTTCTGTTTCTATAATGTCGAGCGTGGCATTTGCTGCGGCACAGGCGAGTGGATTGCCGCCAAAAGTTGTGCCGTGTGAGCCGGGCTGGAACAATTCCGAATAGGCATCCTCAACCCAAATCGCGCCAATTGGATATCCGGAGCCGAGTCCTTTCGCCATACCAATCGCATCCGGTCGGATGCCACTGTTTTCAAATGCAAAGAAATTGCCGGTACGACCGATGCCGCACTGAACTTCGTCAAGCATGAGAAGCACCTGTCGTTCGGTACAAAGCGCTCTTAGCTCTTTAAGAAACGTTGGCGCCGCAGGGAAAATACCACCTTCTCCCTGAATCGATTCAATAAATACCGCTGCGACTGACTCATCGATCAGGCTTTCAAAGGTCTCGATCTTATTAATTTGGGCAAATCTAAAACCGTCCAGCATTGGGCGAAATCCGCCTTGAATTTTTTCCTGAGGAGTTGCAGCCATGCCACCAAAAGTACGCCCGTGGAAAGCATTTTCAGCGGAGACGACAACATAGCGCTTACCTTCTTCACCTTCAGAAAGCTTTTTGCCGTGCAAGCGTGCCAGTTTGATAAGGGCTTCATTTGCCTCAGCTCCACTATTGCAGAACAAAACGCGCCCCGGGCCAGCTTTTTGAACTAGACGGTCGGCCAGTTTTTTCTGCCCGGGGATGCCATAAAGATTGCTACAGTGGGCTAGGGTAGCTGCCTGATCTTGAACAGCCTGTACCCATTTCGGGTGTGAATGCCCAGTCGCAGTCACCGCGATGCCACTACCAAAATCAAGGTAAGCCTTGCCATTAGAGTCATAGAGATAGACGCCTTCTCCCCGCACTGCATCGAGTGCCGGAAGTCCATAGTTTTGGATTAGAGAAGGATGCGGTTGCATTTTAAATCAGTCGTGAATGATTTCGGTGCCGATGCCTTCATCGGTAAAGATTTCAAGTAGAAGGCTGTGAGGTGTCTCGCCATGAACAAAGTGTACCCGATGTACTCCATCCCGAAGCGCTTTAACGGCGCTATCGGTTTTCGGGATCATACCTTTGCTGATGACGCCCTCATCAATCAGTGTGGCCACTTCCTGAGCTTTCAATGAGGAAATGAGTGATTCCGGTTTTTTGATATCGCGCATTAGTCCCGGGACATCACAAAGATAAACCAATCGGCGCGCTTGCAAAGCAGCTGCAATGTGACCTGCAGCGGCGTCTGCATTGGTGTTGTAAACCTGCCCACTATGGTCGCAGGCAATGGGTGAAATCACAGGAATGCACCCATTTTTCAAAGCGTGCATTATGGCTCCTATCTGGACTGTGTGGGTTTCTCCGACGTAGCCAATGTCTATCGGCTCGCCCTCAATCACGACTTTCTTGGGGTCGCACAGGAGTATATCGTTGCCTGGAATCCCTACCGGATACGCATTCTGTTCTTTAAGAAGCTCGCAAATGTTGGGGTTGACGAGTTTATTGAGCGTCTGCTCGACGATTTTGATAGCGTTCCGGTCCGTGACACGTAGGCCGTGCTTGAATTGTGTTGGCACATTCGATTCGGTCAGGGCGCGTGTGATTGCATTGCCACCGCCATGGACAATAACAACTTTGATGCCCACTGCAGAAAGAAGGGCAATGTCGGTAGCAACGCGATTTCTTACTGAAGGATCGGCGCTGTCCATGAACGCGCCTCCGTATTTAATGACAAATATGGCATCACGAAACTGCTGTATATAGGGTAGGGCCTCCAGTAGCACTGCGGCTTTGGTGGTTACATCCAGATGTGAAATATCAGTCATTCTAAACTCTTTAAAAGTGAAACGTTTTTTATTCGGATTTATTGAAGTTTACGTAGGCTTCGCTCAAATCAGAAGTCAGCATGCGATAATGGCCATCGCCTTGATTTAGATTCAGGGTGATTCGGAATCGTTCTCCAGTGACGATTTCCTTCCATTCGGAAAGTCTTTCATCCTGAGGTTTTCCGTTAATGAGGGCCGGCACATCATTATAGTAGATACTGAAACAGTCCTCCTGTAATCCAACTCTCGCGTATCCTGCAGCATCAGCGATACGACCCCAGTTCGGATCGGATCCATACCATGAGGTTTTGACTAGCAAAGAGTTGCCAACTGCGCGGGCAACTTTTTCAGCATCGGCATTGGTTTGGCAACCTTTGATGACTAACTCAACTAATTTAGTGACCTTTTCACCGTCGCCGACAATTTTTTCGGCAAGACTACTGCAGACTTTTTGTACTGCCAGTTGAAACGCTCCAGAGAGCTCGGGTGTTTCACCTACATTAATACCGGAGGCGCCATTGGCAAAGAGTAGGACGGTGTCGTTGGTGCTCATATCGCCATCGACGGAGATGCAGTTAAAAGTGAGATCGCTGGCTTTTTTAAGCGCTGTTTGCAGCCAAGCACTTTCAGCCTTAATATCCGTTACCAGAAAGGCCAGCATGGTTGCCATATTTGGCTCAATCATTCCAGCGCCTTTTGCCATTCCCGAAACGGTGATCGTTTTGCCGTTATATTCAAACTGCGCAGTGGCGACTTTTCTGCGAGTATCTGATGTCAGGATGGCATCAGCTGCATTAAGTGAAGCGGATTGACTGCTCTCAAGCTGTCGTGCTGCATCTGCAATACCTTGACGCACTGCTTTCATTGGGAGTTGTCGTCCGATTCGGCCTGTTGAACAGACTAGAAATGGTATATTAACACCAGTCTCTTCCTGTGCCATTTGAGCCATGCTCTTAGCGTTTGCCTCACCTTGTTCACCGGTGCACGCATTTGCATTGCCACTATTTATAACGCAACCAGCGATAGCATCAGCGTTCCGGTCGATTGTTGACTTGCAGAGCCTTACTGGAGCAGCACAAACGTCATTGAGTGTGAATACTCCAGCCACGCTACAGGGGTAATCAGCAAGAAGCAGAGCAAGGTCCAAGCGCGGATCACCAGTCTCGCGCACATCACAATGAACGCCTGAGAGGCCGAATCCCGGACAGTCTGCGAGTCCGTTCGATTGTTCTACCAGGTGTACTGTGAGTGGCGCAGTCATGATTTTAGTTACGTATCAGAACAGGCCTGCGGTTTCGTCAAATCCATACTTGAGATTAAGGATTTGAACTGCCTGGCCGCTGGCGCCTTTAAGTAAATTATCAATGACCGCTGTGATCACAAAATTTTGTGTTCGAGGATCATAGGTCGCTGAAATATCTGCCCGGTTGGTGCCAACCACATTCAACGTATCCGGAAAGATACCGCTCGGTAAGACGTTAACAAATGGCTTTTCCGCATATGTCGTATTCCAGATTCTGTAAAGTTCTTCGATGGATGCACTGGCTTTTGCAACAATAGTGGTTGAGATTCCTCTGGAAACAGGCGCAAGATGTGGGTTGAACTGCACAATACAGTCAGTAAAGGCAGCTTTCGTTAGTTGTTCTTCGATTTCTGAAAGATGGCGGTGTTTGGGCATGCTGTACCCCTTCATGCTCTCATTACGCTCGCAGTAGATAAAATCCTCTGCAACTTTGCGGCCAGCGCCGCTGACACCACTGTAGCTGTTGGCAATAATGCCGGACGATTTAATAATATTGGCCCTCAGGAGCGGGACTAAAGGTATTTGAATGCTGGTCGGATAGCATCCGGGACAGGCTATAAGCGACGATTGAATCCATTTTTTATCAGCAAGCTCGGGGATAACATAGTGAGCTGCCTTTAGCAGCTCGGGTGATGGATGCGGATGACCGTAATAAGTATTATAAACAGTTGGCGAATCGAGTCTGAAGTCGGCGCTTAGATCAATCACTGTTTCGCCCGCCTCAAACAAAGGTTTTGCAAATTCCGTCGCAACCCCGTGTGGCAAAGCCAGAAAGTAAACGTCTATGTCGTTGTTGGCCGTAAGCGCCTTTGGCTCAGATTCGGAGAAAACGAGATTTCCAACCAGGTGTTGCAGTGCAGGCATTACTTCTGCGACTGATTTGCCTACAAGCGAGCGCGAGGTAACTTTAGCCAGATTTACATCTGGATGTCTCGACAGAAGTCGTACCAGTTCCTCTCCGGAATATCCGGAGGCTCCTACAATAGCTGCGTTCATGACTAACTAGCTGTTCGT
>CAZUYZ010000175.1:0-4601 GCA_964624365.1 uncultured Puniceicoccaceae bacterium | reverse complement strand
CGTCGCCACCATTTTCTCTAAGCACTTCCAAAAAGGCAAAGAAACCTCCGGTTACATAGGCTTCAAGAAGGATATCAGCAAAAGAACGCGTTACAACTTCTTCTTCTTCAATTGTTCCAAGGAAGGCTTCAATGCCAGTGACATAAAAGTCGAACACATCATTTTCCAGATCAACGGCAAAACCACCTGCACTGGCTCCCACAGAAACATCATTTACCCCTAATATAAATGCACCATGGGTGAAGCTAAATCCAGCAACTCTTGGACTGATCTGCGGTACGGAACCTGCGAAATCAAACCCTATTACCAAATCAAGAGCACCTACTGAGTCCTTGATGGTAAAGTCTATGTCTGAATCGGGCAAACTGATATTTTCAGCGCCTACTTCCAGTGTGAAACCAAACTCCAGACTTGTGTTGAAAGACAAGTTAGTGATGTCGAAGGTTGGATTTTCCAACTGTAATGGCCCCAAATCAACGATAGTTGTATCCGTCGAAGCGTCTCCACCCAGGAACGCGACGCTGTCCTGAACATCTTCGTTATCTGTATCTGCCACCAGTCCGTTGGTTTCGTCCAGAGTAAAGTCAAGATCGATACCACCCGAGAAGAGTTCCTCACCACTAGCATCCTTAATGACAACAGACGGATCCGAGAAGTCCATAGATAATCCGTTTTCTGTGTTTTCAATTAACAAGGTGCCTTGAATGCCAAAGATACCATTTGGAAGACTCAGGAATACATTGCCCTCAAAGCGTTGCATGTTCTCTTCACCAGCGTTAAATCTGACCCTAACATTCTGATTGTTTACTGTGACCGTTTCGTTAACAACGCCGCCGGTATTATTGATGCGCAGAGAGAAATCGCCTGTCACTGAAAGACCGGGCAAGGCTTTCAGCAAGGTATCGCCAGAACCTTCAGCGGCAACCTTACCGGATTCGTCAACGACCAGGCCAAATTCCAGATTTTCAACTAACAGACCAAACGCATCTTCTTTAATCTGATCATTCTCAAGAAGTGCGCCTTGACTACCAATGAAAGCGCGACCATCCACAAGACCAAGCTTAATCAGAGTACCTTCCGGGCTACTTGTGATGGTAACGCCAAAGTCACCACGGAAATCGACAGCGCCACCACCGACGGAAAACCTGGTATCCAAGGCTTCAAACTGATAGAAGCCATTACTTTCATCAGATGCAAAACTGTAGTCTTCACTGACTTCTGGTGTCAGTTGCACCGTTGCTTCCAGGCTTCCGTCAAATTCATTAAATCTGAAGGTTAATTCACTGGAAAGTTCCAGTCCATCAATACCGACTACGCTCACCAGACCGGTAATTTCGCCAGCTTCCAGACCTCCCTGCTGAATCAGCGAACCAACACCACCGGTCATCAGGAATCCAACACGATTTTCCCCGCTGCCAGTGCCCATGAAGATCTCGATGTTGCTTCCGGTTACAATATTTCCAGTCTGACTCACACCGCCTACGGTGAAGCCACCGGAGCTCTGTATGGAAAAATCACCTGTAACCTCAACGGGTCCTAGTTCTATAGAGAAACCAGATAAAAACAGGCTAAATCCAGGCTGCAAAGTCACTTCACGCACACCACCCAGGACAGTTGTTGTCGCAGTATCGTTCGTATTGATGAACAGCTCGACTTTAGCCACCTGGAACTGTTCGATCAAACCGCTTCCGATACCGCTGAAGCTAAGACCTCCAACAATACCAGCGCCCGACACAAAATTGAGCGTGCCCGAAATATCGTCGATGCTGATAACATCGCCACTGCTATCACTACTGCCAAAACCATCGAGGCTTACACCCGACAGGCTGAGGAAAACATCTCCATTCGCATACGCTCCAATAGAAATATCTCCTGAGATAGTCGGCACTGAAGTAAGGCCTAAAGCGTTCGGATCATCTGCACCGAACGTTAGGGTCACTCCTGTACCCTCCAGGGCAACATAAGTGCCTGCAAGAATATCAAACTCATAGGATACTTCGTTGGCAGTAAATGTTTCCTCAACTGCGTCGGAACCAGTATTGAATATCAATTTGAAGTTGCCGGTCAGATCTATGGAACTGAGCAGCGAACTGCTTGGCAGCAAGCCATCAAAGTCAAAGCTGGTTTCAACAGAAACTTCACCGGCAACTCCGGCGCTGGTAATCAATAACACTGCCTGAGGATTTGAAAGCGTTACATAGTCCTGCAAAGAATTATTCAGGGTTATAGCATCAACAGGAGCGCCGGTAAAGCTAATAGCCAGTGCACTGTCACCGTCATCGGTCTCAATTTTTTCAAAGGCAAAGTCACCGCTGAGTGTGCCGATACCGCCAATGTCCAGTTCCATGTTGGCAAGAACTTTGAAATACGGATTATCTTCATCGCCATAAGGCAAGTCTAGGGTACCCGTATTTCCATCAATGTTGATCTCATAAGGCGTACCTGTATCAGAGCTGAGGTCATAGTAGGTATTGTTGAATTCAAGCGTTATTGAGTTAATCAAACTTGCCGCCAAATCAGCGCCCTCAAGGACAAAGCTACCTCCGGAGATACTCAAAGCAACAGTGCCATCATAATCAATGAGCATTACCAGATCAGCATTCTCAAGTCCTACTTTAAATCCACCCAGTGACAAGCTGGCCTCCTCGACCGTTGCAAGTACTTCTACTACATCGGCGTACAGCTTGAACGCAATATCGCCTTTAATAACCAGAGCGTCTGCAACAACCAGATCAATATTGCCGCTCAGGGTCAGATAACCGTCTTTTTCCTGTTCAGTAAAGTTCAGGATTACATCAGTCTCATCGACTGTAATGGTTTCATCTGTAAAGGTCTGCTCGGTCGTATTTGTCCTGAACAGCAGCGAACCGTTTAAAGATAGGTCTGCAATTCCCACTATTGACGCCACTCCACTTGCTTCAGCCACGTAAGTGCCGCTGTCCACAAGAAGAATCATACCGAAAGTGACATCAGACAACAGGAAGCCAGCAGCTGTCTGATCTGCCAGACTGCCGGTTCCTACAAAGAGTTCGCCATTGGCAATACCCAGTGTCAGGCGATCATTGTCATATTCTACAAAGAGATCGCCGCCGATGCTAAAGACCTCTGCAACACTCAGAACAATGTCTGTCGCGGTCAAACGGGTGACATAAGACTCGTTTTCAATCGTAATCGACAGATCCAGATCGGCAGCAAACGTTACATCGGTAAATCCTACCAAGCTTGCGCTAACAGACAGAGTTGCCAACTGAATCTCGCCACCGACAGAAACGATCTCCCCAAAACCATTGGTAAGTGCAAAACCGACCTGATTGTCCACATCACCAATAAAGACCGAAACGTTCTCTGCCTTAAGCGATTGTGCCGGCTGATCCAATTGCTGCTCATACCAGAAGTCACCCTGCAACTGAACAACGCCACCGATATCAAGCGTAAAGTCCCTGGCAACTACACGTACGGCAGGACCCGCATTCACAGTCTCATCGTTAAAGAATCCAGCGATCGCAACATCGCGATCAGTCGTGTTGATCTGCAAGCGAAGATCCGCAGAAGCGCTCAACAAACCAATGTCACTTGAAAGACTCAACGCAGTATCGACCACAATACCGTCCTGGAACAACACCGCAGCCACAGTCAGACCTGTCACATCAAGAACAGAGCTGTCCGCAAAGAGAGCAAATCCAAGCAACTCAGCATTGGCAATCTGTACGGCAAGGTAACTATCCATTCCGTTATCAACGGCTTCGATTATAATGTCACCCGAAAGGGTTACACCGAGAGCCGTCAGGCTGACATCGCTTCCTTCGAGACGTGCAATTGGTCCCGCAGCCACATCAAGCTGTACAACCTGCCCGGAATCCAACTGCAATGTCTTGCTAACAGCGCTTGTGCCGGTATTGAAGGTAACGGCAAAGTTACCTTGGAAAACAACGTTACCTACGGTTGATTCCAAGTCTACCTGAATCGAGCCTGCGACTCCAGCCGCATCGACAACAATGATTCCCTGACCATTACTCAACTGAATCAAACTATCGAACTGCGCACCGAAGGAAGGAGTCACATCGGTAAAGGCGAAGATCAGTTGATCCACTGACCGTTCGACTGCAACCGTTCCGACAATCTGCACATCGCCAACGCGTACTGAGAAGTTCTCCAAGGAGACCCTTGCGTAAGGACTCTCAACAGTACCGGCCAGTACGCTCAGGTTAGCGGAGACATTACCGATGGTTACCGTCTGATTAATTGAAAGACCGGTGTTATTGAACTTAAAGCTGGCAAAATCGACCTGAGCATCCACGAAATCGCCTATAGTCAGAAGAAGGCCGCCACTCACATCCAGCGCCACGGTGCCATTGGCGTACAATTGCGCGGCAAGCGTCCCATTCTGGACACCAACAACATTGTCACCGGCTGTTAATGTCGCAGTCACATTACTGGCAATAACTTCAAAACCAGGATCATTACCAAAGTTGGTTTTACGTAGCGCAAACTCACCCTGAATTGCAAACTGGTTGCTGATCTCCAGATTAACTGAACCGGCAAAGACTGCCAGATTGCCTTCATTTTCATCAAAGCTAAGGTCAATGGAATCTTCATTGAGC
>CAZUYZ010000174.1:0-8675 GCA_964624365.1 uncultured Puniceicoccaceae bacterium | reverse complement strand
AGTTACGATATTAAAACTGTAAAGCCACTCTAAAAATGGCTCACCATCAAAAGATAAGGTTGGTGCAAATTAACTGCTGGCTTTTGGAAACTATCTGTAAAAGCCACCGCCCAGAAGTTTTTCGTTTTCGTAGAGTGCAATTATTTGACCAGAGGCAAGTGCGCGCTGCGGTTGGTCGAAAATTACTTGTGCAGTGTCCGAGCTAGTAGGTTGGTAAGTGATTGATTGCGAGGGATCACGGTAACGCGGTTTTGCCAAAATTTTACAATGTTCCCGAATTGGGCGATTTATGAAACTGATAGAGTGTATTTTAAACTTGCTGCCAAAAAGCCCTGGTGATTCGGGGTTGTCAAATCCAACGATGAGTTCGTTGCGCTCGTGATCAAAGCCTATCACAACGTAAAATTCATTATCCGTATTAGAGGGTACTCCGATCCAGCGGCGCTGACCGAGCGTATAGCGATGGAGACCTTTGTGACATCCCAGTACTTTGCCGTCAATATTGACGATATTTCCAGGTATATCTTCGATGTAGTATTCTAAAAATCGATTTATTGGCACGTCTCCGAGGAAACAAATTCCCTGGCTGTCTTTTTTTTGAGCATTGGGCAGTTTGTGCCGAATTGCCAAGTCGCGTACGGTTGGCTTATGGAATTCTCCTAACGGAAAAAGCACATGCTTGATTTGTTCTTGTCGCAACAGTGCAAGGAAATAACTCTGATCTTTATTCGGATCAACTCCCTGAAGGATATCAAACGTGCCCTTTGCATTCTGGTTTTTACGCACGTAGTGACCCGTCGCCAATGCATCAAATCCTTGCTTAAGCGCGTATTTTTGAAAGATGCCGAATTTCATCTCACGGTTGCACATGATGTCTGGGTTGGGAGTGATGCCGTTTTTGTAACCCTCCACCAGATACCGAACAACGTGCTCCCGGTATTCGTTGACCAGATTAACAATCTCGAAATCGATTTTCAAATGTTTGGCAACGGCACGAGCATCCTCGATATCCTGCTGTGCTGGACAATCACCCAGTGGCATCTCTTCATTCATCCAGGTGCGGATATAAGCTCCTGACACGTTATACCCTTGCTCTTTAAGTAAAAGAGCCGCAACAGAGCTGTCGACACCTCCGGATAATGCTACCAAAACTTTCTTCACCTCATGATCCAAGTTTCATTCATGAATTCTTTCACTTCTCACTTTCAAAAGACGGTGATTGGCACGATTATTTCGGGTAGTTCGCCTGCTGTTATAAATAGATTACCGCTGCTAGCAGACTTGCCTGCGATGGTGACACTGACGGTTCTTGTTCTTTCCGGGATCAAAACCTTGGGCGAGATAATGCTGTCAGGAATGTCTGTTGTTACGCTCACATGAAGACCGCCGTAAGGGGCCGGATGATTGAGCATGAATACAAGCGCCTGTGGCTGACCTGCTTTCAATGTGATTTCATTTGGCAAAACTGTCAGTGGGTGTGCAGAATCTACGCGTAATGTTCCTGCTTCCAGCATGCCCTTAGAAGTAAATACATTAACGGCGTAGCCGAAGCTAGGCTTTATTTCAGGCACGAGAAACCTTAACTCTTTGGATGATATGAGGGTGGTTTCGCAAGGTGTGCCGTCTATCAAGACTCGATCTTGCCGAGTGAATTGATCACCGTAAATGGAAACTTCCTTATCTACCGCAGCACGTTCCTTGTCTATTCGCAGCGAAACAGTATTAGGTAGCTGAGTCCGGTAAAAGCCGGATATGACCTGCTCTACAGTAGGCGTTTCATCTTTTTGAACTATCAAATAGTTAAGTATATAATAGAAGCTGACGAGTAGTTTTTCAGCGGATGGTTTGTAATCATACTCAAAAATATAGCTATCCGTAAGCTTTTGCGACATCGGATGCTGCGTTCCATCAATAACAACGAATGCCTCAAGACTATGCGGGACGACTGCCTTTTTGCCGACATCTACTTGAGCTTTTAACGTGTAGGCGCCGGTTGATGAGGGCGAGAATTCAGGTGGTGTCAGGTTGACAATGTTTATGCTGCACCCGATCAGGCATGGGAGGGATACTAGAGCAGTGAGAAAAAGAATTCGCTTGGCTTTCATAATTCAGCGGCAAAGCTATGGTCATTAATAATGTACCCGCAAGCAAAAGAGTTACCGTCTGCGTATTCCTTTCAAGCAGCGCTAGGCCTTTACTGCCATGTTCCGTTTTGTGCGTCCACGTGTGATTTTTGTGCATTTTACCAAGAAAAGCCGCGCCGTAGCGATCTAGATCGCTACTTGGAAGGCATGGAGCTTGAGTTTGAAAAACTTCCGAAAGATCGTGATATTGATACTGTTTTCTGGGGTGGAGGTACACCCGGGTTACTGATGGCTAAAGATTTGGAACGGCTTGGGAAATCGATGCTAGAGCACTTCAGGAAAGCGCCGATTGAGTGGACAGTCGAAATGGCTCCTTCAACGGTGAAAGCAGATAAATTATCTGTGTTACGTGACCTTGGCGTGACTCGTATTTCCATGGGGGTGCAGAGTTTTGACGCAGATCTGTTAAAATCTCTTGGACGTCTACATAATCCGAAACAAATTTACTCAGCTTGGAATCAGATACGGGAGGCTGGCTTTGAGCAGACAAATTTAGATCTGATGTTTGCACTGCCTGGTCAGAAAGTTGGACAATGGGAAGACGCTTTGTGTGAGGCGGCTTCTCTGGAGCCCAGTCATCTGTCAACGTACTGTCTTACCTTTGAAGAAGACACTGCGCTTTATCTTAAACTCGCCAGAGGCGATCTTAAAATCGACGAAGAACGTGAGTTGAGTTTTTATGAGCGCGGATGGGAATTGTTATCTGAACTTGGCTACTCGCAGTACGAAATTTCTAATTTCTCCAAACAGGGTTCGGAATGTTTGCATAATATTAACACTTGGCGGATGTCAGAATGGCTTGGTTGTGGTCCATCAGCAGCAAGCCAGTATAACGGCGAACGCTATAAAAATTCGTCGGATTTGAATAAATGGATAGATGGCGTGCAATCTGATCAACCGAGAAAAGAAGAACTGGTAAAGCTCAGTACGGAAATACTAATTGTCGATGCCCTTATTTTCGGGCTACGTATGAATTCGGGTATTAATCTGGATGAAATAGAGCTTCAGGCCAAGCTACCTAAGCAGGCGAATCGATTAGAGGTGTTGTTTGAGCGTTTGGGCGAAGAAAACCTTTTGGTGCGCAAAGACGCTAACATCTTTTTGAGCCATGAGGGGCGTTTGGTTTGCGATGCAATTGGTACAGCCATTCTGGACTGCGCGGATCTGGCCTGAACCTATTGCGATCAAGGTAACTTCAATTTGCCTCGTATCTTAGTGGACCGATTTTTATCGACTTTTGGTTCCGGCTACGCCGGGTTGGATTATTTAAGATGCTTGAGGTTCAGTCCATTTACAATGGTTATACTGCCATGATCGCTGGTTTAGTCGTCAGTGTTCATTGCGTCGCTATGTGCGGTCCTCTGGCATGCGCTTTTACGCCAAAACGGGTAGATCCGGTAAGTCCGCAACTTGTTTTAACCTGTTACCATTTGTCAAAAATGTTCAGTTACGCTGTAGATTAAGTTTGCGGAAATGCTTTCAACCGGCACCCGCGAGCCGTCACTGCCAATCACTTCATTCGGTCCTGTTTGTTTGCGCTTCAATTGCGACCTGTTTTTTTCAAGAGCGTATTCCTGCAGCCAGCGACCGCATAGCATCAGGAATACAAAAGTAGCGACAAAGTCGAAGTAGATGAGGCGTTCGTACTGTTTGAAAAGGCCGATAAGGGATCCTAAATAGGCGGCGAGGAGTCCGACAGCAATTGGCAGGTCGATGTGAAGTGTGCGAAGTTTTACAGCTTGCCAGGCCCGGTTGATGAAATAGCCGCCGCCGACAATCAGACTGAGCGTGGCAAAGAGGGCGCTCAGTAACCTGAATAGAGGCGTCAGAAAGAAGTCCTCGTCCATGCCAAGATAACCGGGCAGGGTAAAAAGCATGGTGTTGAGCAGAAAAAATCCGCAGAGCCCGATGCGGTGAGTTAGCTGTCCCTCACCTCGGGAATTGTCTGTCGAATCACTTGCGCAAGGAGATATGCGGTATCCGATGCGATTTAGTTCTTCAGCAAATGCAATAATTTCGAAGGCGCCGCGCTGCCAGGAAAGCTCGATAGTTCCTTTTTGTGGGTTGATGGAAATTGTTCCGGCGCCAGGCTGACGTTTGTAAATTGTTTCAATTAGCCAGACGCAGCCGATGCAACTGATGCCCTCAATATACAGTCGCAGTAACGGCGGATTTATCTCTGGGCCAGATTCAGCATCCTTTAAAATAGTTTCCAGAGCTTCAGTATCTTCGGACTGAAATACCTTCGATCCAATCGGCGGTATTACAGAATCACCTTTAAGTTCATAAAACTGTCCCAGATCCTGCTCTTTGATTAGCTGGGCGACATAATAGCAACCATTGCAGCAGTAACGTTCGTCTGCTTTTGGAGTAAAAGCAGTTCCGCAGTGTATGCACTGGATAATTTTTTGCACGGGTGTGTTTGATCTCTTTAAGTTAACCCAAATTATGCAAACGGGTTTTGCATAATTTGTTTATGGATCGTAAGATCATGTCTGAAAAAGTTTGCAGATGTTGAATCGTACTCGAGCGAATACGACCAATCGAAGTCGTTATCCAAATCGATTGCGATTGCGATGACGACTTCGATTTTGATAAATGAGTTTATAAATTCTAACCAATAGTTGGGGAACTTGTTTGCATAATTTGGCTCTAAATTTTTCCTCAACTTGTAGAAACGTCTTGAATCGGGACAGAAAAATTCTTCTTTAACAAACATGCAAATTGCAGATTACTATCCTGTCTTAATCCAATTTTCCATTGCAGCTTCAATTGGCGTAGTGGTGTTGATCGCTTCACATATTTTCGGTCAACGTGGATCGCGCTCAGCGATCAAGGATTCTCCTTACGAATGCGGTATGCTTACAGAAGGTTCGGGTCATGCGCGTTTTGCGGTTAAGTTCTATATAACGGCGATGCTTTTTATTTTGTTCGATATAGAGGTCGTTTTCCTGATTCCATGGGTTTTAGTATTTCGTGAATTTCTTGCAGCAAATCTGCCAATTTTGCTGCCAATTTTTTTCTTCCTCTTTGTTTTGGTACTGGGTCTTTTTTACGAATTGAAAAAAGGTGCAATCGAGTGGGAACAATAAAACGCATGTGCGTGTTTAGAACATAATGCGTATTGATCGCTACATTGCCAAAAATAGGGTAATTGATATCGTAAGTCCTGATTTCAAGGGCGCCTTGCTGGAGCTTTTGGACGTCTGCAATTTTTCAAATCAGAAGGCGCTCAAAAAACGAAGTTTGCTTGAAAATCTGCTGAATCGAGAAAAGCAGATGACGACTTATCTTGGTAATGGTGTTTGCCTGCCGCATGTACGTGTTCCTCTTAAACAAGGCTACATGATCGCAGTCGGTCGTTGTCCTCAGGGGTTGGAATATGAAGGGCAGGCTGAATATCGGGAGGTTCGCTATATATTTTTACTGCTGGCAGCTCAGAATACGCGCAACTATTTAAACAGCTTGGCTACCATTGCTCGGATATTTCAGGACAAAACAAATATTGAGCGAATAGATAGCGCTGAGCCGCTTGAAGAATTCCGCAAGGAAATCAAGTCGATCTTCGGTGGCGATGGCGCCAAACCGCGCCGTCGTCGTGGACGATTTAATAACCTGATATTGAAGGAAGCCGCGAAAATTGCCAAAGGAGCAAATTGTAATTCAGTTTTGGTGTTCGATGATACCTTTTGGGGAGGCGCCGATGTCGGACGCGTATTTAAAGGTTTCAAAACAGTCATTATTACTCAGGGAGAATCTTATCTTGCAGCTGGAGAGGATTCGGTTCATGCAATTTTGCCAATTGGTTCCTATAGCAATCACCGTTTTTCACAGTTGCGCAGTGCAATACTTATTGGCCTGACTCGAGGTGTTTTTGCCAGCAATGAGCGTCTGTGTTGTGTGGGTGGAATTCCACAAAGCAACCAATTCGATAGTATTACAGTCGTCGATATTGCTCGTGAGTTTCAGACGATGCTGATACAAAAATCTCAGGTGCTTCCCAGCACAGTTAAGCCGGAAGTCGTTGAGCGCGTACTGGCAATCGCTACAGAACTTTCTGTAGAAGGACGCGAGGGTCATCCAATCGGTTGTTTATTTGTTTTGGGTGACGCTGAAAAAATTGCGGCCTATACCAAGCCACTGATCCTTAACCCTTTCTATGGCTACAAGGATGAAGATCGCAACATCTTGAACCCGTTCATGGATGAAACCGTGAAAGAGCTTTCTTCGATTGATGGGGCATTTATCATTCGAGGTGATGGAGTCCTTGTTTCAGCAGGTACCTTGATACATGCTCCGGTCAGTGATCACACGCTTCCCGGAGGTCTTGGAAGCAGGCACGCGGCGGCATCCTCAATTACGAAAGCCGAGGACTGTTTGTGTATCGTCGTCTCGGGCAGCACAGGGCAGGTGACTCTGTTTCGAAATGGTGAAATGCTACCTTTGATCGAAAAGACGTCGCTCAATGATCGTTAAATTCTCGACGTTCAGCATGTGAAGCTTCAAACAATATTTGAACCTCTTTGGGTTGAGTTCTTCGTCCCATTGGGGCGTGCATCCTAACTTCTGGTTTCTAACTACTAACTTCCAATACTCCGCTGCTTGCAGCGGGGTTATTCATTCATGTCTCGTATAAAAAAAGCTTTTGCCAAAGCTCGTTCTGAGAAACGAGCTGTATTTGTCGGTTATCTTTGTGCTGGCGATCCAGACTTTGAGACATCAATTCTGGCATGCCGCGCTCTGATCGAATCAGGTGTTGATATATTGGAGTTGGGCGTTCCTTTTTCAGACCCGCTTGCAGACGGCCTGACGAATCAGTTAGCTGCCCAGCGTGCTTTAGAGAGTGGAATTAATAGTCGGAAAGTTTTAGATTTGGTTAAAGCCATTCGTGAGTTCAGTGAAGTACCGATTGTATTTTACACCTACTACAATCTCGTTTTTGCGCAGGGTAGTGAAACGTATATTCAAAATTTGAAATCTGCAGGTGTTGACGGTCTTTTGACACTGGATTTGCCACCGGAAGAGGCTGCGGAACATCTTGCCATCTGTTATCAGAATGGTGTCAAGACGGTTTTTATCGCAGCGCCGACAACTCCTGATACTCGTCTTGAAATGGTTTGTAAGGCTGCAACTGGTTTTATTTACTATGTGTCACGAGAAGGCGTGACTGGCGAACAGGCGCAATTGTCCGATGATATTAAGGCTCGGGTCAATGTTATCAAAAAGTACACTGAACTGCCTGTCGTTGTGGGTTTTGGAATTTCCAGCGCCGAGCATGTCAGTACAGTAGCTCGGGCAGCAGACGGTGTTGTCGTCGGCAGTGCGCTGGTGAATTGCATTGCAAACAACATTGGCGATGCTGGTCGGATAGATGAGACGCTTCGATCAAAGATGCAGAGCCTGATTAAGGAAAACGCACTTGGTAAATCAGCATAGTGTTGCTCGTATGTTGTGCAGCTCTGCATTATCCCAAGAAGATCGAAATAGCTGGGAAATGTACGTCTGCCTTGGGCCTGAGTTCCTGTATTTTGCCCGCTAAGCTGGGCAAAGGAACGCAAAGAAGATTCTTGATTTGAGCTTTTGCCCATTGTTTCGACAGGTTCCTTTAGGCGGGCCCAGTGCCTGTTTCAGGCAGAAGCAGATTGACTCATTTGGCTAGAGCGTTGAATTCTGATCATATGAATTTTATCAGTACACGTGGTCAGGTGCCTGCAGTTTCATTTTCAGTCGCGGTTGCGCAGGGCTTGGCTCCCGATGGCGGTCTTTACTTGCCTGAAAAACTGCCTGATCTGAAGCCATATCTGAACGACTGGCGTTCTTTGGATTATGTAAATCTTTGTGATGCTTTCTTATCTTTTTTTGCAACGGATTTGGATCGAAAAGTATTAAAAGAAATTGTGCGGAAGTCTTACATGAAATTTGATCATGCGGACATTGCACCGATACAAAAATTGAGTGACGACTGTTTTGTTCTAGAGCTGTTTCATGGTCCGACACTTGCGTTTAAAGATTTTGCGCTGCAGTTACTGGGTAACATCTACGAAGCTCAAATCGCGCGTACGGGCGCTCCGATTTCTGTGTTGGGCGCTACTTCAGGAGATACCGGTGCAGCTGCAATTCATGGGTTACTGGGCAAGTCCGGAGCAAAAATCTTTATCCTGTATCCTGATGGTCGAATAGCGCCCCTACAGGAGCGACAAATGACGTGTACCCAAGCGGGCAACGTCTTTCCACTTGCGATTGAAGGTAGTTTTGACGACGCACAAACGGCGATGAAAATCGTTTTTCAAGATCGTGAATTTGCAGAAGAAATCGGCCTTTCCGCAGTTAATTCTATTAATCTGGCCCGTATACTCGCTCAAAGTGTTTATTATTTGTACGCATTTTTTCGTTTGCCGGAGACAATTCGGGAAAAAGTGACATTCGTCGTACCTACCGGAAATTTTGGTAATGTTTTAGCTGGCTGGCTGGTTCAAAAGATGGGTGTTCCAATCAAAGGTTTCCGTGTAGCAACAAATAAAAATGACATAC
>CAZUYZ010000173.1:0-3991 GCA_964624365.1 uncultured Puniceicoccaceae bacterium | reverse complement strand
GTTGGGCATATATCGTGTTTGTATACGACCGAGTCTTAGCAGAGTTGCGGCAGTATGTGGACGGTAATTTGTATAAAGTCTGGACCGGCCTGCCAGACGTTGATGCGGATACCAGGGGTGATTTATGGATCGGCGGAAGTCGGGGAAGCGACGGTTACTTTGATGGCGCATTGGATGAAGTAAGCCTTTACGATCGACCGTTAACACAGGCTGAAATATATGCAATTTATTCGGCATCTACTGATGGCAAATGCCCTCTCAATGGCAACCAAATTCCTGTAGTCTACGCAGGTGAGGATACCGGAATCCTTGATGTTGGCAATGTCCTTCGTCTAAGCGGAGAGGTCTCGGATGATGGATTGCCTTTGGGCAGTATGCTGAGTACGACCTGGTCGGTTGTGTTTGCTCCGGAAGAGGGCAACGCAACCTTTACGGATGTAGATAGCCTGTCCAGCGAAGTCAGCTTCAGTGCCGAAGGGTTGTATGTTCTGCGTTTGCTTGCCACAGATGGCTTGGCTATAGCAGAGGACTTTATTTCGGTGCGTGTGGGGCAGGCGTGTGAAGTGGGAGCTCCTGAAGGCTTGGTAGCTTGGTGGTCTCTGGATTATAACAGCTTTGAGAGTGTCAACGGTGCCCAGACAGTTGAAATTAGTCCCCGCTGGCGCGGGGGATATGTAGGTGGCGCTTTAGAGAGTGGAGAAGAGCGTGACGTCCTACTAGTTTCCGGTCGTGATGAGCTTGATATCGGGAAAAGCGAAGCGGGCTGGAGTATTGAGTTCTGGGGCTATCCGGACAGTAGCAGTAGTGGCAGTTTGCTGGAATGGACGGGTGCGGACGGTAGTGGATTGCTGGTGAAGAACGTTGCGACCCATGAACTGGAGCTAAGATTTGAAGGTATCGATGGTAGCTCAACACGTTATGTAGAGTACGGTGATTCTTTTTACGGTGGTCGTTGGGCATATGTCGTTTTTGTGTACGAACGGGCCTCAGCAGAGTTGCGGCAGTATGTGGATGGTAATTTGTATAAAGTCTGGGCTGGCCTGCCAGATGTAGATGCGGATACCAGGGGTGATTTATGGATCGGCGGAAGTCCGGGAAGCGACGGTTACTTTGATGGCGCATTGGATGAAGTAAGCCTTTACGATAGACCGTTAATGCAGGCTGAGATTACAAGTATCTATGCCAGCTATCAATCGGGGTGTTACAGGAATGTTGCTGAGAATTCAGCGCCAACACTATTGTTAAGTATTCCTGAGGAGGTTTCTATTCCTAATGCTGGAATCGATGTAACCGGCCTTGTTACCGACGATAGTTTGCCCTCAGGTAATGACCTGACGGTTATCTGGTCGATGGTTTCCGGCCCGGCAGTGGTCAACTGGCAGCAGACGAGCTTTGTCAATCCACTCAACGGTGAGATGGACAACCGTATTGTCTTTGCAGTGCCGGGAACCTACACGCTTGCCGTAGAGGCCAGCGACGGTGAACAGACCACTCGTGAAGAGCTTGAAGTCGTTGTTCGTGAAATCTCAAATACGGCGCCGATTGTGGATGCCGGGGACGATATCCAGGTAGCGTTCCCGAACCTCAGCGTCGATCTGGAAGGTGTCGTTTCCGATGATGGCTTGCCGTTGGCGAATGAAGTATCAGTTAACTGGTCGCTATTGTCAGGATTCAGTGGTGTTACATTTTCGGAGCCAGATTCTCTTGCGACTACGGCAACCTTGCCAACTGGAGGCATCTACGTTTTGCAGCTGACTGCTTCCGATGGTGTCTTAACCGGAACGGATACTTTGACAGTCGAAGTGACAGGTGTTCCGATAGTTGAAGTTACTTTGCCGGGCGATGGAGATGTTTTCTATCCAGACGAAACGATTACCTTCCAGGCCAATGCAGACGTTGCCGGGCTTCCAGTTGATTCAGTCGAGTTTTTTGTTAATAATTCTAGCATTGGTACAGCCCCACGTCTCGAAGGCACACTGACTCACCGCCTTATTGTGCCTGCAGCTTCGCTTGGTATAAACAATGCAACTGCCGAAGTTTATGCTACAGCTACCGATAGCGGGGGAGCCAGCAGTATTTCGGAAATACGGACTTTCAGCATCGTAGATCCGGTAGCTGGCAGACCAACGGCTTTGATCATTTCTCCAGAAGATGCCTCCGAAATAACTGAACCGACATCGATTATCGGCACGGTAGCTTCGGATATTCCTGATAGTTACCAACTTGAATACCGTTTGGACGGGGCCAGCGATTGGACACTGTTTGCTTCCGGGGCCGAGCCTGTCGAAGCAGATGAGCTAGGTGTATTTGATCCAACTCTACTGCGCAACGGCATTTACGAAGTGCGCCTGAGTGTAACCGATATGCTTGGCAGAACTGCCAGCAATACGGCAACTTACACGGTCGATACCCGGATGAAAGTCGGGCAGTTTGCTCTGGCGTTCGAAGATCTTAATGTTCCCGTTTCTGGCATTTCGGCGCAGGTCCTGCGTTCCTATGATAGTCGTGGCTCCCTGAAGGGTGATTTTGGAGTAGGCTGGGATCTGGGTGTGCGATCAGTTCAGGTCTATGAGAACGGCACTCTGGGTGAGAGCTGGAAAACCGAGGTTACCCGCATACTACCGTTTGTTGGCATACCAATGTACAATATCGTACCGACCCGGAAACATATTGTTACGGTAGTTTTGGGTGATGATCAGGTCGAGCAGTTCGAAGCTGTCGTCACCAGTGAAGACAATGCACTTCTTGCTCCGGCGAGTGTAACGGTCGGATTTAGTCCAATGAACGGTTCGGTCGGTACTCTCTCTCTTACCGGTAGCAATCTGTTCAGTGTCCAATACAATGGCAATCCACAGACGGTTGGTTTGCCTGCGCAAATCGGCCTCCTTGATGCAATTGATCCTTCACATTACAGTTATATCGCTCCGGATGGCACCAAAATGGAAATTCAGGAAATACTGGGTCTTCGCAAACTCACCGATCGCAATAACAATGCCCTAACCATCGCTGAAGACGGTATTACACACTCCAGTGGTAAGCGCATAACTTTCACCCGTGATGCGGAGAACCGCATCACCACCATTACCGATCCGAATGGCAATCAACTTACTTACGAGTATGATGCGCGGGGCCGTTTGTCACGGTTCTACGACCGCGAGGGCAACAATCCAGAATCCGACCTTTTCGGTCTCTACACCGAGTATCGCTACGAGAATTCAAACTTCCCGAATTATCTGACCAGTATCATTGATCCGCGCGGCGTTGAAGCCATTGCTAGTGAGTATGATGACGATGGACGCCTCATTGGGCAAACCGATGCCGGTGGTAATCAGATCGGGTTCGAAAACGATATTCCCAACAAACGCGTGACTATAACGGATCGTTTGGGTGTTGAAACCGTTCATGAGTACGATGCGAGTGGCAACGTCGTGATCACCCGCACCGTCGATCCTAACAATCCTGGCGCTGAACTCATCACTGAATACGCTTACGACACCAACGACAATGAAACGCTCGTCATTGATCCGCTGGGCAATCGAACAGAGCGTACTTACGATCTGGCAACCAACAACCTTCTTGCCGAGACCCAGCGCATCAGCGACGGAGCAGGGGGCTTCACTGAGATCACCACAACGTACACTTACGATTTTTTCATCAATCCCACACGTATTACCGATAGTCGTGGCAAAATCACGAACTTCGATTATGACCCGGCCAACGGCAATCTTGAAACAATGACTGACGCCGAGGGTAATATCACCAAATTTACCTACGATTCTGCCGGCAATCTGACAACCATGACGGACGCTGGGGGCACTGTTACCACCAACGAA
Organism: uncultured Puniceicoccaceae bacterium; assembly: GCA_964624365.1. Classification (GTDB taxonomy): domain Bacteria; phylum Verrucomicrobiota; class Verrucomicrobiia; order Opitutales; family Coraliomargaritaceae; genus Lentimonas. Next base: position 158 of record CAZUYZ010000173.1, on the reverse strand, counting down.
TACGATAGCTCCGGCAATATGACCTCTTCAGAAGTAAGAGATTCTAACTCCCAGCTTCTAACTTCTAATGTCTACACATACGACAATAACGGCAACCAGCTCACCCAGACCACGCTCCGCACGCTCTATGATGATGTGGGCAATGCGACTGGCACCGA
>CAZUYZ010000172.1:0-6880 GCA_964624365.1 uncultured Puniceicoccaceae bacterium | reverse complement strand
ACATTTCATCCGATCCATACCGATAATATCATGGATCATGAGATGCACCGCGAGTGGTACGAAATCCCAGCAGATACTCTCTCCGAACTTCAAAAACAGGAGCCCGGGCCTCGCGTGGCCGTCGGAACTACTTCCGTACGTACCCTTGAAGATTCTCTAAGACGCATCAAAAAAGATTCCAGCAGTTACAATAATGCTTCAGGCTCGATGCAGGCTGAAGCGGACATTTTTATTTATCCTCCTTTTGAATTCGACGGTGTTGACGCACTAATTACCAATTTTCACTTGCCTAAATCAACGCTGCTTTGTCTTGTTTCGGCCTTTTTGAGTCCAGGAAAAATGGATGGGATTGAATGGCTATTGGAGCTCTACGAAAAGGCAATTCAGCGTGAATATAGATTTTACAGCTATGGTGATGCTATGCTTATTATCTGAATAATCTTTATTTGGAATAAACCACCGTAAAAACCACTCAAATGGGACAAAATCCAAACATCAATTTCGAAGCAATTGTGAGTAGCTACTATCAGTCGCTTTATCGTTTTGGCTACAGCCTTTCAAAAAACGAACATGAAGCAGGTGATCTAACCCAGCAAACTTTTCTCGTCTATGCGAAAAAGAGCGATACTTTGCGTGATCCTGCGAAAGTAAAATCATGGCTCTTTACTACGCTTTATCGCGAGTTTTTACGTCGGCGCAACAAGGATTCCAGGATGACAAAATATGAACCAGAGTTGCTGGAAAACGTCGGTGGTTCGGTCGATTCACACGCACAACAAGCTGCCGACGGCAATCTTGCAATCGAGGCATTGGAAGAAGTCGATGAAGTCTACCGGCAGCCACTGACCTTATTCTACTTAAAAGACCTTTCCTACAAGGAAATCGCTGAAGTTCTGGACGTACCTATAGGTACTATTATGTCCCGCCTTTCGAGAGGCAAGACACAGTTGCGCGAACGATTTAAACGCAAGGAAACCGAACATTCAAAAAGCTTTCATTCAAAAAGCTTTGTAACCGAGTCATGAATAGCGAAAGAGCCAAAGACATTCTTCAACTTTGCCGTCCCGATCACGTTGAAGATCTCAATGACACATTGATTACTGAAGCGCTTGAGCAGCTTGAGCAAGATTCAGCCTTGTGCGCATGGTTTGAAGAGCAACAAATGTTTGATGCAGAAATATCGACGGAACTATGTAAGATCGTGCCTGCGCCCGACTTGAAAGATTCGATTATTAAAGACATGCAGGCACAAGTTGAGGCATCTAGTGATGCTGATGCTCCAGAGAGCATAGAATCCTCCACGCATATCAATGCCCCGGTTATTAGTCACGGTGATAGTCGTTTAAAAACGTTTTGGTTCCGCCCGTTGATTGGAGTAGCTGCCGTTTTGCTATTTGTTAGCATACTGTCAACTGCTCTGCTTAAGAGGACAGAACTGAAGCTCGAAAACGCAAATACTGCTGGCGTTCCGGATGTGATACAGTTTCTCGGAAATCAAATTGCTGACTTCAAAAGTTCGAACTTTGATAAGCACAGTAATCAAATAAATGAACTGCAAAGCTATCTGACACGTTCGGGCGTCCCTAATCCCGCTCAAATCCCCAGCCAACTGGAGTCTATTCCGACAATTGGATGTATTACATTTGATTACGACGGCACAAAAATGAGCATGATTTGCTTCAAAAATGGAAAAGTTTACCACCTGATCACAACCAATAAGACTGATTCGAATAATGACCCACTTCTGAGCAGCCCTCTTATGGAAGCCCAATTTTTCGAGCATGAAAAACAAACCTTCAAAGTTTGGTCGGAAGGCGACCAAACCTACATTCTTAGCACCGAGGGAAGCAAAGAAGATATCCCTGAATTTATATAAGTAACCATAAATAACTATGAAAAAACTAGCTGCACTATCATTAATACTACTTTCCAGAGCTCTCTTTGCTTCGGAAAACGTCGAAATCTATGAAATCGACTCATCACACTCCTCGGTGAAATTCAGCATTCGCCACTTTGTTGCCAAGACAACTGGTAAGTTCAATCAGTTCAAAGGCACCATTGTTGTCGATCGGAACGACTACAGTAACAGCAAAGCAAGCGCTGAAATCAAGGTAAATTCAGTCGATACCGCAAATGGTAAGCGCGATTCCCACCTTCAGGAAGACGACTATTTCAATTCCGCCAAATTCCCATTGATTACCTTTGAATCGACTAAGTGGGAAACAACCGACAAGGAGAATGTTTTTAAGGTAACCGGCGATTTGATCATGCTTGGAAAAACGCAAAAAGTTGTTCTCGATGTTGATCTTCTCGGCTTTGGTGAAGGTATGAACGGCGCCTACCTATCTGGCTGGGAAGCAACCACTCAGCTTGACCGAACAGAATGGGGCGTTTCCGGTGGCCAGCCTGCAGTTGGCGCAGATGTAGATATTGTTATCAATATTGAAGCAGTTCGACAGTCAAGGTGACTTTATTTGTCTCGTAGCTTGACGAGTGCTCGAAAAGATCGATGTCTGGATTTTTCTGACATCGCTCCTGTAATTTCGGGCCAGCCAAAGCGCGGTCACCGCCAGAGTTGAGGATGGCCTGAGCCTGAGATTTCTTGCATTTGTATTAAGTATCCAAAAGACGACCACTTGAAGTTATGCTCCACCCACAAACTCCTGCTGCATCCATGGATGCAGACATTCAGGTATACGCACACGACCATCCGCCTGTAGGTTGTTCTCCAGGATTGCAGCCAAAACTCTTGGCACTGCCAAAGCAGAACCATTAAGCGTATGGGCAGTCACTGGCCGACCCTCTGGCCCACGATAGCGAATATTGGCCCGGCGCGCCTGAAAGTCAGTAAAGTTGCTGCAACTGGAGACTTCCAACCAGCGCTTTTGTCCCGCAGCGAAAACCTCCAAGTCATACTGCTTGGCATGGGGAAACCCGATATCGCCAGTGCACATGAGTAGAACGCGGTAGGGTAGCTCCAGTTTTTTGAGCAGTTTTTCCACATCGGCGCGCAAAGACTCGAGTTCGTCCATACTGCTTTCCGAATCTGTCCATTTCACTAGCTCGACTTTGTCGAATTGGTGCAAACGATTTAATCCACGCACATGCGCGCCCCAACTTCCTGCCTCACGGCGAAAGCAAGGCGTGTAAGCACAACGTCGTATCGGCAACTGGTCCGCATCCAAAATTTCGTCGCGATAAAAATTAGTTACAGGTACTTCTGCGGTAGGGATAAGGTACAGTTCTTCATTTGGATCTATGTACATTTGACCTTCTTTATCCGGGAGCTGTCCGGTCGCGGTAGCGCTGGCTTCATTGACCAGAATTGGCGCTGCAACCTCCTCGTACCCCGACTGACGTGCCTCCTCCAAAAAAAGGTTAATCAATGCGCGTACCAGTCGTGAGAGTTCGCCAACATAAAAGGGAAAGCCTGCTCCGGCAACTTTTACACCTCTGACAAAATCGACCTTGGATTCAAACCAGGGAATGTCAAAATGTGGCATCGCATTTGGAAATTCAGCATCTGCATTACCCCATGTCGCAACCACTTTGTTCGCATCTTCATTTTCACCAATTGGCACTGATACATCTGCCAGATTCGGCACGGAGAGCAAAGCCTTTTGAAATGCCTCATTTGCCTCTTTGGCGGCAATTTCCAGTTCCTTTGCCTGAGCGCCGATGGTTTTCATTTCACGAACCTTTTCAATGAACTCCGGAGATCCCTTGGGCAGGGCAGCCATTCCCTGATTGGCAGCCTTCTGCTGTGCACGCACATGCTCTGCCTCTGTTATCTTTTCTCGACGAAACCTGTCCAACTCGAGAATAGCATCGATATCGCAGGTAAATTTTTTATGGGCAATAGCAGACCGAACCATATCCGGTTGCTCGCGAAGTAGTTTTATATCGATCATAACACTATGAGTGGAAATCAGCAGAAGTAGCCAACAACTCAATTTCGTCAAAGAGATTTTGGGCATCGAACATGAAACATCGAAAGATTAGTATTTTTTACCATTTCAACCCGTACAATGCAGGTTAAATTACTTGATTGACCTTATAGTTACCTCGCCAGATTTGTAATTCGCAATAAAGCTGCATTTGTTGTGTTGGTGTGGTGAAATAATTGTTTAAATGCGATGTTATTGCCTAGCGTACATAGAATTAAAGTGTTGTTTGCAATCTTCTTGATAATCAACAGCAATCTTTTGGCATTACAATTTAAAGTCGTTGAACGGAGGATCGTAGGCGAAGAGGCGTTCTACCTAACTCGAATAGTAGAAGGCGTCGAACTATACAATGATTCACCGCACCGCCTTAAAATAAAGTCTGAAAATCAAAGCAACTATCCCATCCCCAAGAGCGGCTGTGGCCCGACTTCAATGCTCAGCATTTTAATGTGGTACGAAAACTATGGTATCATCAAGTCTCTCTACCGCGATACAGACTTACGCAGTTATAAACTGAATTTATTCAGGGAGATTGATAATCATCTGTTTAGACAAGCTGGAGTCAATGGAGGAGAACACGTTGGGGTAACCTTATTGGATACTGCAGTAACCATGGATTTTATGTTTGAAATGCGCTCCAAAGGTACTACACGCATCCACACCGAATTCAAACCAGGGCCTCTCAAAACAAGAGATTTTCTCAGAACCACACTCAACTTTCGTTCAGGACTATTAATAGTAAGGCCCAAAGATCTTCAAACTGGAGAGCTTGGCAACCTTCATGCTACCGTAATCATCGAAGCCGACGAAAGGGGGCGCATCACTTTGGGCACATGGGGACAACTCTATTGTGGATTATTGGAAGAGCGTCCGGGTGGACAATGGTTTGTACCTCAAGACCCAAGCCATATGGAATTAAAAATTCGCGAGCTTATACTTTTTATGCCGTTTCAACCAACGAGCAAATTTTAAGTGGCTGGGTAATCCTAGATTTGTGAGTAGAGGTCGATGAGATTTTGTTTTACAAGACCTTGTTGAGTCGTGAAGGCACGCTTTTTGGCGCGTTGAGTTAGCTGATCAATGCCTTGTGGAACAAAATCTTATGAAAGATTGCGATTTTCAACTCACGGATTTAGGATGACTTAAGTCCACAAAAAACCAATAGGATTCTGTGCAGATATTTGAGTACACAAAGTTCTTTCGTACGCAGTCTTGACTCCATTTGTAAAGGATTATGATATACGACTTTTCAAAAATAATCCAAATCGGCAGATATGAGCATTCTCGTAAATAAAAACACCCGCTTAGTTGTTCAGGGTATTACTGGCAAGACCGGCACCTTTCATACGCAACAGTGCATGGAGTATGGCACCAATGTTGTTGCTGGTGTGACTCCTGGGAAAGGCGGCAAAATATGGGAGGACAAAGTGCCTGTGTGCAATACCGTCGCAGAAGCCGTGAAAGAACATGGCGCGAATGTATCCGTTATTTTTGTGCCACCGGCATTTGCAGCCGATTCTATCCTCGAAGCCATTGCTGCAGAAATACCGCTGGTTATCTGCATCACGGAAGGCATTCCAGTACGCGATATGGCTGAAGTACGCAGACGTCTTTATTTTCATGGCACCAAAACGCGCCTGATCGGGCCCAATTGTCCGGGGATTATTACTCCCGGCGAATGCAAAATTGGAATTATGCCCGGCTATATCCATAAACCCGGACGCGTAGGAGTGGTCTCACGCTCCGGCACACTCACTTATGAAGCCGTCTACCAATTGACCCAGCGCGGCCACGGACAGTCCACCTGTATTGGTATTGGCGGCGATCCAATCAACGGCACCTCTCAGCTGGATGCAATCCGCATGTTCAACGAAGATCTGGACACCGACGCCATCATTATGATTGGTGAAATTGGTGGCAATGCTGAAGAAACGGCCTGTTCCTACATTAAGGAACACGTCAAAAAGCCAGTGGCTGGATTCATCGCCGGAGCCTCAGCGCCCAAGGGCCGAACCATGGGGCACGCTGGCGCTATAGTATCTGCCAGCGGAGCTGGAACTGCTGAAGCTAAGTTTGCCGCTATGGAAGATGCCGGCGTTTCCATCGCCCGCAATCCATCCGAAATCGCAGATGCGCTGCTTAAGATTTATAAGGGTTAGTATAAAACTTTGGTATTAATTCCGGTGAAAAAATATATTACACTATTGCAGCGGCATATTTGATATGTCTCTCGTTAAAGTATGACTGGACACGCGCAGATGTTTTGCGCAAAAACTTCATGAAGCTGGCGACATTATTCTTCAGTTCAGCAAGACTTCTTAGAGATCGAGCTATGTTTATGTTGCGCTTAGCATCACGATTCAAGTACTCATCTGCATTGGGTTGACTGCTCTGGCATAGGCTTGAGGCAGGCGTATGGATTGCAATAACTACTCACAGACCTTTGGAAGAGTAGCGGTGACACCCAAAGCTTTTTGGGGCGTGTGTGGTATTGATAGTAATCAGTCCGGTGGCGTTTGAAGCCTTTGGTCTGTACCAGAGCTATCCAGTTGGAGGCTTTGTAGCAAGGCCTTCGAACTGTTCGATAAACAGGAACGCCTGACAGTACTGCTTGGCAAAGCTACTCGTGCTTCGCCGTTCACGCGGTTCTATATCCCCAAAGACGGCGGCGAGAAGCGCGGCATTGGCATACCGACGATCGAAGATAAGATTCTGCAACGCGCGGTGGCGATGCTGCTGGAAACCTGATGCCGAGGAGATACTTGGATCTACTATAAGGTTCAAGCATTGAAGGCACGTTTTGCCCAATACAGTTAATATCAGCGATAAAGCTGGAGCTAAACAGATGGTGCAGGAACACAAAGGTTCACTTAGTGAGGTAGCTAATGTTCTTGTGGACGGAGGCTATAACGGCAGTCCTTTTGCTGATTTTG
>CAZUYZ010000171.1:0-7979 GCA_964624365.1 uncultured Puniceicoccaceae bacterium | reverse complement strand
AACGGAAAAGAAACTCTACTTTGATTTAAAAAAGCAACTAGCGGGACGCTTGGAACAAGAATTTATCCCTGTTCAAGCAGTCCACGAATCGTTAAAAAATTGGCTCTCAGATTGATTATATTTTGTTCGACCTACTTCTTAATTATTGGATGAATATTGCTGGAAAAATCGACCTGCTTACTATGCAACCCTTGCACAGATTCGCGAAAAAGGAGAAGAACTGACTGCATGGTTGGATTATTGTGCCAAAAGCCTGCTTCCCCAAGTTATAAAACATTCAGTTTTAACCCTTCAGCTTCGAAACGTCGCATACCTTGATCAAAAGTCGTCATTTCCATATCACCTGCAACACAAAAAGACGCCAAGTACGCATCCATCCAAACTTTAGGGGAAGGTGTGTTTAATGAAGAAAAACGTTTCCAGATTGGGTCAATACCATTTGGCTCTGAAACAAAGGATACTACTTCATCTGCTTGCAGATTACCATAAATAGACCATGCCTGTGAATTACTTAAAGGCTCATAATCCCGGGCTACTTTCTGCTTATACCAAATCTAAAAAGGTCTGCGTTGTAGTCGCCTCGCTCTGTCGAGGCGTTTCAAGAAAGGCATAAATCGCACGGCGACTGAGCGCCGTGGCTACAATATCTAAAATTCTCATACCTTTTTAGATTTGGTATAAGCAAACGCAGAAAAGACATTTGAGTGGCTTTACAAAAGTACACTCTATCTCGGTTGGAAAGACTTGAAAACCAGGATGAAGCTATGGGATGACTAGCGTGCAACTCAATGGTCATCGCCAGAAAAACATTTGTGTCACATAGGTAGTTCATTCCCTTCGAACTCAACTGTGCTCTCTAATTCATGGATCCTACGCGCATCCAACTCGAACCGCTTTGCTCCCTTTGGAGCAGGAATCAAGGGTAGCTTAACTCGAGGTTTTGTTACTTCGCCAGTTTTTTTAGATTCATGCAAACCCAGCCTTAGCAAATCAGTCGCCAACTGCTTCAGAGTGCTACGTTCGTTGATAGCCCTTAACTTTAAATCACGCACTAAATCATCGGGCAGATCTAATGTTGTTTTTATATATACAAATGGCCATAAAACTGTAAAAACTTCAAGCTGGTTTTGGATATCTCAGGTAATTGACAGGAAAAACGAAGCATTCCGTAATGGCTTTAAATGCGATGAGCATGGCGCTTTTTATCCACCATGCGAACAGCCTGCCTTTTTGGATGTTTCATATCGCGATAAAGTTCGATGTTCAACATTCTGTATAACTATTTTTACACAAACAGCTGAGCCCAGTCTGGTATTGGGTTTGTACTTTTGTAGACTTTTTTGTTGTCTTTATATCGAACCAGCAAGTGGTATGGCTTTTCATACGAGCTGTTGTCATAGGTCCAGACATCCGATAACTGTTCGATTCCGCGTTTTAGATTATCCAGTGTGCGTGGGTAGCGTTGTTGAATTTTGTCGGGAGGTACATCATGTCCGCCTGCTTTGACACGACTAGCGACTCGCTTTTGTGAAAGCGCTGCATCTGCGATGCCGATGAAAATTAAACGAACTTGAAATCCTTGCTTAGATGCTTGTTTGAGAAAGTTTATTTTTGCGCCGATAGGATCCGAGAGCACCGTTTCAGTTATAAATGATTGTTTTTGCGCACACATTATTTCCCGCATCCGTGCAATCTGTTTGGCTGAAGTGTAGGCGTCCAAGTCGGCTTTGCTCGCCAGATTATCTGCATTCAAAAACGGCAGGTTCAAATGAGAAAGATAGACCCGATGATAGATCGATTTTCCAGCGCCGTTTGGGCCTGCCAGCATAATCAAAACCGGCTGCATACTCTAATCGTTGCTGATGATTTCGTCCGAGGTCTTACGAATGACTGATTGTGCTTTCAACACTCCTTGCGGTGTATTCGCTAAATCCATTGCTGCATCAACATCCTGCATTGAAACCGATTTGACTTTTGTTTGAGCGGGATAGGATAGCGCTGCTTCCATGACGCGCCCGATGTGCGCCCAGTGTTCGATCTGTTGGGGGGGAGAACGGTGAAAGAGCCGCGCACTTTTCTCAGCTTCGCAAAATAATTCATCACTTAGACGTAGAGATTTACTCATACTGATAATTTGTAGCAATTTGCCACAGCAGTCAAGTTATGAGGCTATACTCGATATGTTGCCCTTTTGTGTAATCTTTTAAACGCATGAACCGTTTGCTCTGAATAGACCTTTGTAGCCCATCGAGATGATTGCTGAAAGGTTGCAGTGCCCTCACACTATCAGTTGTTCGAGTTTATATTTAAGTCGTAACCAGTCCGGTAATACACGATGCAAGAGTTTGTAAAAATCTCGGTCATGGCGTTTGTATTTTACATGGCAGAGTTCATGCAAAATTACGTAGTCGATACACTCTGTCGGAGCTTTGACTAGTTCGGGATTTAGCAGAATGCGTCCTGATGAAGTGTAGCTGCCCCAGCGTTTCGACATACTTTGTACGCACATTTCTGGTGCGATTATACTGTATGCATAAATCTGTTTGCTGCATGTTTCATAGCGTGCAGTGAGTCGCTCTTTTGCCCGGGTTCGATACCAAATATCCAGAAGCTTTTTCACTTCTTTAGAATCTGTAGGGATATTCGCCTCCACTTCGATAAAGGGTCTTCTCAATGCAACTTTCGAGTTGAATTGAGCCTGTAATACTTTGAGGCGATACTGGCGCCCTTGATAGAGCCAAGACTCTCCAGAGACATACTCCCTTGGAGATGGCTTTGGAAAAAAATTCTCAAAGGTGTGCTGCTGCCTTGTAATCCAACGCAGCCGTTTGCGAACACGATTTTTAATTGCTTTATCACTCGCTTCCAGAGGTGCAATGACTTCCACCTGACAATCCGGATATACTGAGATTTCCAACGTAGTGCGTTCTCGGCGCTCTATCGTATACCGAATTTCCTGTGATCCATATCTCAACAAATTCATCGTGCAGCTTCGTTGGGTAAGCGTTTGATTGCTATGTCCAGTGAATCGTTGATGATCTTATCGATCGCCTCAAAAGTTATATCAGTTGCAGCAGATGCCTGGATGCCAAGCACAGCGTCCTCGATAGCGTTTTCCATCGATTTCTTCACATCAAAATCCGACTTCCAGTTAACGATACGAAGATTATCAATCGCACTTCCAATCTGAATCGCAAGCTTGGCAGCTATCTCTTGAAAGTCGGTAATACCTTCGAAGAAGGGGGCCAGGTGTGTTTGCGCCCATCCATAGTAAGCCTTGCCGATCTCTTTGTTCTTCAGGATCGATGGTATATCGTCACCGGTGCGGTCACGAACCGCCTCCATCACTTCCTGCGCTTTCTTTAATCGCTCCGCATCTGAAATCCGCTTTTTTCTATAGTCTTCCAAAATCTTATCTAGCATTCGTGAGAAACGCTCGTAGAAAACCGGATCTTCCTGGAACTTTTCGGAGATGGTTTTCTTGGTGCGGCTGATAATGACATCTGCCTTCCCTTTTACGGTATCAAATTTTTCAATTTCTTTCTCGAAAGCGGCACGATCAAAAATGTCGATCATCTCAGTTAACGGATCGACCGAACTGGAAACGGTATTCAAATCCAAAATCTTCTGAATTCGCTGCTCGTACGCTCGCACATCTACTTCGGCACTGAAACGCTTTCTCACCGAAGCCCGCAACTCTGTGAAAAACTTCAAATCATTTACATAACGCTTTCGTTTCTCTTCCGACACCTCCTCGTAGTAGACTTGGGATTGTTTCGCATTGGCGAGCACCCTGGCAAAGCCATTGAAGGAGTCATAGAAACTATCACGGCGCGCCTCGTCCTCCAAATGATTTTCCAAGGCCTCACGATCTTTCTTATTGGGCACTTCTTTAAATACACTCCAAAGTTGACCTTGAGCGAACGGCAGCTTTTTGATTTCTTCGCCGATATCCAATAACAAGTCTTCAACTTCTTCGCTTAAGTTATCATCACCGCTATACTCATCGAGCGCAGCGCCAAGGTCGCCGAGTATACCACGATAATCGATGATATAGCCGTAGTCTTTATCGGCTCCTGTTTTGGGATCTTTGTAAAGACGGTTTACTCGGGCAATTGCCTGCAAGAGAGTGTGATTTTTGAGCGGTGCGCAGATGTAGAGTATCGTATTACGCGGCGCATCAAAGCCTGTAAGCAACTTGCTGACGACAATCAACAGCTCCGGCGCCTCATCACTTTTGAATTTCTGTATGATGGTGCGGTTATAGTTACGCTCGTTTTTATACTTCACCATCATTTCTTTCCAGAAACGATTTACCGCGTTCTTATTGCCGCCGTAAGCATTCTCGTAGCCTTTACGATCATCGGGCGGCGAGATGATGATATCAGAAGTAACCTCTCCAATTTCGTCCAAAACTTCCTTAAATTTAAGAGCAATATCTTTGCGCCGCGTTACAATCTGACCCTTGGCATACGTGCCCTGCCAATTTTCTTTGTAGTGCTTACTGATATCGCGCGCGATCTGATAGATGACTTGATTAGTCTTAGCCAGATTGTCGAACTTTGCGGTGCGTTTCTTCAACTCAGCTTTCTCCTCCACTGCGAGCACTTCCGTCTGCTGGTCGAACTGTTTGTCGAGTGCATCACGGTTAATATCGATCTCGGGGCGCCGTGCCTCATACAGCAGACGCAAAACCGCGCCGTCTTGCACCGCTTGATCGATCGTGTAAGGCTTGCCAATAATTCCGCCAAATTTATCCTTTGTCGATTTATCTGCCTTCATCAATGGCGTGCCAGTGAAACCAATAAAGCAGGCCTTTGTGAAGACGCGTCGCATTTGTGCATGTAACGAACCGTAATTGGTACGATGCGCTTCATCCACCAGCACGAAGATATTCGGATCATCGATTCGCAGATCGCGTTTATTACAAGCTGCATCAAACTTGTTGATTACTGCGGTGATAACGGCATCGCGATTGTCCTTGAGTAAATCCACCAACTTATTACCCGAAGCTGCTTGTTTGGGATTCAATCCACAAGCCTTGAACGTGCCTTTAATCTGATCGTCGAGATCTATCCGGTCCGTGACCAGCACCACCCGTGGATTCGGAATTGCATCGCAGAGCATGATTGCTTTGGCCAGCATTACCATCGTCAACGACTTGCCACTACCCTGAGTGTGCCAGACCACGCCACCCTGGCGTGCACCGTCTTCATCGAAACTTAGCACACGCTCCATGATCTCGCGCACGGCAAAATACTGTTGATAGCGAGCAACCTTCTTATCGCCATCATCGTAAACTAAGTAGCGATAGGTCAGTTCCAGAAAACGCTCTGGCCGCAGCAGTGTGAAGATCAAGCGATCCTGTCCAGTCGGCAAGCGATCGCCCCCTGCCAACTTATCACGGTAGGCCTCAGAATCGCTTCGTTTAAATGGATTATTAAGGAGGCGGTTCAACGTGGCTTCGGACAATTGGTCATTAATTGAAGCGAACAATTCATTTTCTTCAGCGGCGTTTAACTGATCCTTCCATTCCGACCAGTAGGTAATAGGTGTGCCCACCGTTGCATATCTGGCCTCTTTTGAATTGGCCACCAGTAGCAGTTGCACAGTTTTGAAAAAGTCCGGAATTTCTTCGGGCTGCTGGTAGCCGAGCAGCTGTGAAATACCTTGCTCGATATCGACATCTGCTTTGGGCGCCTTACATTCGATCACGCCAGAGGGAATACCGTTTATAAAAAGCACTATATCAGGTTCGCGCGTCTTTTTGCTCTTTGCGCGCTCAATGGAAAATTCAGCAGCTACGTGGAATACGTTACGTTCAGGATGCTCCCAATCAATGTAGCGGATGGTGTAGCTCGACTTGCGACCGTCAACTATCTGTTCTGCGCTGGTACCAAGACAAAGCAGATCATAAGCCTTCTCATTGGTCGTTATCAGGCCATCAAAGGGAAGATTCTTGAGTTTATTCACGGCTTCCTGAATCGCAGCCTCGGTAAACTCATGAGTGCCGGAAAGCGTCTCCACCTGATTTAGCTTCTTCAACTGTTTCGTCAGGATACCATTCAAAAAGCAGTTGGAGCGTCGGCTGCCCCGTTCATGCTTCAACTCAATAGGCGTGAGATATTCATAACCCAAGTTAAGCAACTGATGAATGGCCGGTAGTTGCGACTCAACGGCTTCGAGTGTGGAAGGTGATTCTGGACTTGACGAATTAGACATGTGCGTGAAAATTTTGAATTGTTGACAGATGACCTGTACCCAAGTGCACGTTGAAAAAATAGTTTAAAGGTTCCGCCCCAGCGATAAGAGCCCAGGGGGCTCTTTCTGAGCAATCAGGATAGCTGGGGCGGTCAAATTTATTGAGACTTGTATCCATCAGTAGTAGTGAGTCATTCCAGTACGGAAAATGTCGAATTCACTTCGAACGACAGACTGAATCAAATTAAAGGAGCGCGGATCTCCTAAACTCCACTTGCGATATGTTGCCCAGTTAAAGTAATCCGCAATCTGTAGATCAAAATTGGACTTACTGTCATGGTGATATATTCGATAACGTGCCGACTTCGGTAGCATCTTTGCCAACGTTTCTTTAATTGCTTTCTCGATAGCACGTTTCTTCTTTTGCACGGGTATACGGTCAGTAAACACAACGACTTCTTCAAAATCAGATAAAGTGTGCTGCTTAAGCACATGCCGCAGAAGATAACCTAGCATTTTAGGATAGAACTTTTCCGGCGCTTGCAAGGACGGGCCTGTCTTTTTCTTTTCAACGATTACCGAGTCGTAACACACTCCTGCGAGATTTTTGCGAATAATATCGAACACTTCATTACGTGTTGTTTGCTGGTCTTCAGCTGCATGAAAATACTCAATCCCGATACCCTTTTCAACCAAATCGTATTTTAATTCACTGAGTTCATGCCCTGCTGCAAACGGTCGTTCTTTTGTGATGCAGCCAAGCAAAAAATATGGCGTTCCAGTTTTTGAAAAGTCAAAGTTGCCAGCTTCGTCGAGGAAGACGTAGAGGTAGCGATTGGTAATCTTGGATGCCATAAAAAATATTGAGCTTTGGAGGGGCTGAGGGTTTACTCGTATCGTTTTACATATTCAGCCTGCCTGCATTGAAGTGCGACTTCATGTCGTTGAGGGTTAATCCTCTTAGGTGCATGGCGGGCTTAATTCATTTTAACGTTCCGCTTTTTCCAGCAGACACATTTGCTGCCGTACGATCTATAATTGCTTTCATTAATTGATCGAGAGGACTGTTTTCAGTGTAGTCCGCTGGGACAGCATAATTAGCTCGTTTGTGCTGAATGAGTTCCCTGGCAATTTCTTTTGCCGAACGTTTTTCTTTATTGGCTCTTTTTTTTCTATCGTAGACGGCAATTGCATCTCCGCCCTGATAAGTGACCATTTTCATTGCTGGTACATCCGTTTCTCCATCTCCCAGGTAAACTATATTTCTAAAAGGAACTGGACGCTCTTCTTCGGGTGTAAACTTATTTATCGCCTGGTTATCCCAGCAGTTATAAATCCCTTTGTTTATTCTGAATAAGAACTGTGTTTTGGTTGTATAATTGACCGCTGCCGCTGGGCCGGCTGCGACTCCGTTTACATCATAAAGAAATTTTGAAGCAAAAATATGTTTGAACTTTCTACCAATCGTTGTGCCCTCAATAAGCTCTTTCAGTCCGGATGAGATAATGTAATGTTCGACGCGAATCATGCGCTCTCGACCATATTCAGTAATTCGATCAAAATAATTTTCAACACCATCGAAAAAAGTAAGTCCCTTGCCGTGATTAACAACAGCCTGTCTGGTAATCGGTAAATCTTTAGATCGAGCCTTCTTAAGTAAAAGGTGCATATATGCCAGAATTTCGTCCATGTCGTTACGTTTGGCCAACTCTTTGACCTCCTTCCAGAACTCCTCAGAGGTTAACCCAAGCTCTGGAATAAATGAATGCTCAGGCATA
>CAZUYZ010000170.1:0-17447 GCA_964624365.1 uncultured Puniceicoccaceae bacterium | reverse complement strand
AAGCACTAACACTTGTATTAGCGCCCGTATTCGGGCCACTGGTCACTATTAAAGTATAATTAACATTAGCTTGAAGACTTGCTAAGAAATCAGCGTCTGTATCTGTAGCACTAGTGTCATCTGCTGATTCAAAAGAGCCTGTAGTTACTACCGGACCAGACAGATTTACACCGATCAAATTAAAAAAACCAGCGCCTATTGTCTCGGTCACACTGCCCACTGGATCCGAATAAACTGGAGTTCCTTGATTAGTAATATCCGCAAGACGGTAGAAACGTTTGTCAGTAGTAGCAGGATCAGGTGAGGTATTTGTTCCGTCATCAAGTAAAGTGAGGGGCTGGTTGTTAGTACTTGCCGCTAAGGCCCAGTGGTTCCAGTTAACCAGATCGGAGGAGTATTCAAGCCGATAGGTCTTGTTGGCCTCACGCTGCACTTCCAACAGGTAATCGCCGCCATCCAGACGCTTCAGCACCTCGACACCAGCCGTTGGTGCAGCAAACGGATCAGTGCCAAACTGTATCTCCGTACCGTTGGAAACACCGTCGAGATCAGAATCCTGGATCACATAGGAGTTGTTCAGGTGGGGCTCTCCTGCTGTGCCGTAGTTGGGCTCTGCCCCCAGATAAATATCAATCTCTACCGGATCGGCAAAACTATCTCCTTCCGCACCTTCGGGGTTTAAAGTACCCAAGGATGTTGAAATGAATTCACCGTTAATTCCGTTTTCATTGTGATAAGAGACAATCAATCGATAAATCTCACCTTCCTGTAGTACGACGTTTCGTTGGACGCCTTCGTGAGGATTAGCAGTTGTGGCCGGATTTGCCCAGGCTACACCCTTATCTCTTACCTGAGGCCAAGTAGCTGTACTATCCGTCCACCACATCATATCGTTGAAAAAATACCAGCCCTTTGGTGCAATGCCATCGTACGAAATATCTGCCCGATTAGCGTCTAGATCATCTTCTGAAGCGTAACCTCGCCCCAGAATTAATAGGGAAATCATGTTCCGAACTTGCTTAGACTGACCTTCCCAACGGTGACCCGGGGGAAAAACTTCAGTGTACTCTAATTTTGGGTCTGCTTTGATTTTTAGACGTACATAGACCGGTTTATCAATAGTCTCTGTCGTGTTTTGTGGAATAGTTTTACGATCGCCAGTAGGCGTAAAAGTCATGCTTGTTGGATAGTCAAAGGGTGTGTTGCTAGTAAGCCAATCGGTAAGCTGACCGTTACTAGAATCTTCGTTGTCATAGGCATGTAAGGCCCAACCATGATAATAGGGGCGATTGACCATCAAGGAGTCAACATTCTGCCGAAGGTTCACTACGGTCAGATAATCCTCGTTATGCAAGCCCTCGTCTGCGAGATCAATGCCGCGAAAATACCTCTGAAATTCATGTGCAAAGCGAACGCTGCCACAGGACGTCAAGGTATCAATATAGTTCAGCAAGGTATCAATGTAGATCAGTTCTGCTTCCAGTGCATCTGCAATAAACCGGGTACGATCGGCATAGGTCATAAAGGTGATGCAATCAAACTGGTCAAATAGATGCTGCCAGGCCGGTTTGGTCGCACCATTGTAGGTGTAGTCGATTGACGCATGATTAGGCAGGTCGTAACTCATGTTGATATCCCAATTGAAAGGCAGGTTGTTGCCATCGAAGCCATAACTGCTGCGCGCAGCTTTGACCGATTCAATAAACTCAAGGTACCAACGCACGCGGTCTTCTTCCGTGGTCAAGGCACCGTCGTCGGGGTCATTGGGGCAGTGGTACGTCAATGATTTGGCATCGTGTAGAATGCTCTGCTTGGCTTCATCCGATAGATGAGCCAAATTCCAGGGGGACCCTGCCTCGATGTCAATGTAGGCAAGTAATTGCGCAATATCCGGATCGTAATCATCCGCATGGGGATTGTCCGAGTAAAAGTAGTCTGTTGGGCCACCGCCGCCTTCGGGGATAAACCGAAACAGAATGTTCAAAGGAGCCTGATCGTTGAGTCTCGCGATAATGACACGCCCATCATAGTCCTCCATCGCCTCGACTGTTTCTGGAACAGCTGCCAAGTTCATGCCATCAAGCAAACCCAAATCATACTTTGCACAACCAAGCGTTTGAATCTCAATATCGAAGTGCATCGCATCAAACGCGTGCAGTGAGTTGGCCGCAGCCTGGTAGGCAAGCACTGCTTCGACTTTTTCCAGGCCATCGGCACGATCTGGTTTGTTGAGAAAGTTATTAGCAGGTGGATCCCAGCCACGGGCTGGCATGAGCCAGTCCGCAGTGCCCAAGAGGGCTTCCACCGCAATGCCATTGAGATGAAAGCGCTCAATGAAAGATTCCCAGGCGGCGTAGTTGCCAACGATGTTGTCACCCGCATTCAGATAAACCACGGTGATGTTGTTTTTGTTACAGAAATCCACAATCTCCTGTGCTTTAGCTGTATTATTGAGGGCTTCCTGTGTTTTGCCCCACACCCACATGCCGTGGCCAGCCTGTGCGGTGGACGACATCAGCGTGAACATCATCAAGGTTACAAGAATTAGTTTCTTAGCGAGCGCGTTCAGTAAATCTGTTTTCATAAGCTATATCTGCAAATATGAAAAAACTGATAGACATCCGACAGACCTACTTCAAGGGTAAATATTTTGTTGAGTTCTTCGCTATTTTAAGTGGATAAAATTTGGATTATAGAAATTGGCCAACCCAAAACGGGTCATTCGGGAACCCAAAAGCCGCCTTGCCCCGAACGTTGAGTCGGAATGAGCGCAAGTCGCGCGGACTGGCTGGTGTGCGTGAAGCTGCTCGCAAGGACAGCAAGCTTAAATTCACAGCCCTGTTGCATCACATTAGCGAAGAAAGCCTAACGGAAGCCTTCTTTAACCTGAAGAAAACCCTAGCGGTCGGAGTTGATGAAGTAACCTGGAGTGAATACAAGCAGAACTTGCAGGCGAACATAACAAACCTGCATGGACGAATACACCGGGGAGCCTACCGAGCAAAACCGTCTCGTAGAGTGTGGATACCAAAACCCGACGGACGAAAACGACCTTTGGGAATAGCGTCATTGGAGGACAAGATTGTCCAACAAGCAATGGTGTGGGTAGCAGTGGGAGCGAGAAGAAAATATCCGCCAAAAGTTAATGAAATGCAAGGTACCGACTGGGGTGACCTGGCCGTGATACAAAGCCTGCGGCGGCAGGTTTTTGGGTAATCTGGAAGGTTAAAAGCACTAATCTAAGATTTCACAAATTTGATTGCAAGTTGACGATCAGATAGTCCCAAGGTGCATAGTGCACGAGCGTGTTGAATTGTTGACAATTAATCCGCTTGATCGAAAAAGATTTCCATTTAACTTGTAAGTATGGCTTCAGGAAATTTATTACGGCAATTGATTAAAACTGGAACAGAAGGTGATCCAGATGCCTTTCGTCGTGTCTCTGAAAATGTCATTCGCGAGGAAAGAGATAAGAAGCATCATCTGCTGGCCAATGACTTGGAGCAAATTCTCTACGGGCGTGCCAATACTCTCTCTTTCAATTCTGTGCAGTTAACCGATCGTCTACCACGCGATAAGGAAAGGAACTTACCCCTTATGGAGATGGTTGAGCCGGTTCGAAGCTTGGATGATATTGTTCTTTCTGATGTTAACAGCTCGATCATTAATGAAATCCTTGAGGAACATCACAGGTCTGAAGTGTTGAAAAGTTATGGATTAAAAGCCTCTGATCGTATTCTTTTCTGTGGTCCTCCTGGATGCGGTAAGACCTTAAGCGCTGAAGTTATTGCTTCCGAATTAGGGCTGCCATTGGGTGTTGTTCGCATTGATAGTGTCATCTCATCCTATCTTGGCGAAACGGCTGCTAACTTAAGGATGGTTTTCGATTTTATTTCCAAGCACCCAATAATTGTTCTTTTTGATGAGTTTGATGCCATTGGTAAAGAGCGTTCAGATAGTGCTGACCATGGCGAGTTGAAGCGCGTTGTTAACGCTTTTCTTCAGATGTTGGATAGCTACCAAGGTGGTAGTATACTGATCGCCGCAACCAATCACGAGAAGATATTAGATTCTGCTGTCTGGCGTAGATTTGATGAGATTTTGTTCTTTGAGCCGCCTAACTCCACACAGCTTAAGAACTTGCTTACTGTCAAATTGAGGGGAGTTAGGCGAGAATTCGAGTTAGAAGATCTAACTATTTCCGGTTTGTTTAAGGGTATGAGCTATGCAGATGTAGAACGCGTGTTGAGACGTGCGATCAAGGAAATGGTGCTTTCTGGGGGTGAGTTTTTGCAGGAACGAAATTTACGCTCAGCTATTTCTAAAGAGGATGCACGTAATCAACGTTCTGCACGGAGCTTAAATAGCGATGGCTGATTCATTTATTCACCTCCAGTTTGACCGCGAAGAACCAATTACAGACAAGCGGCCACGCATCAACCCTACCTCTTACGAGCCAACAAGCCCAAGCAGCCATGCGAAAGGTCTACAGAGTCGCTTAAATTCTACAAAAAACTACACGAGGAACGATGTAGGAGGTTTCGATCAAAAGAAGCTTTTAAAGCTAAAAGTTCGCAAAGGACTTGCTGCTGAGGAAATTGCCAAACTTGCAGATACTCGGTTTGATGTGATTAGTCAGGAAGATGACACTGTTGTTGTTGCGTTCGCTAGTGAAGGTGCTTTAGCATCGTTTGAACAACGTCTTGCAACAATGGTGGCAGGGGAGCATGTTACAAATAGGCATGTCATCTACGCTCTGGAGAATATAGATGGTTGGACACCTGATGATCGTAAGGGTTGGGCATTCCGCCATTACGGTTTACCTGATTCATTTCCAGCGATCTTTGATGTAGAGCTGTGGCCATTGGAAGATAAACCTCGTGAGCGGAATGCTCTCTGGATGAAATTTGAGGAATGGATTGGAGCCGAAGGTATCACGAAGATTGATGCCGTTAAAAATGCGAATCTGTCATTATACCGGATCAAGTGCGATCAGGCACAAATTGAACGATTACTGAGGCATCGAGATGTGCGAACCGTGGATTTACCGCCGAAATTTGGATTTAGCAGAAAAACCCTCTTAGCTGATATACAGAAATTTCCAGAGGTTCCTCAGCCTGTCGAAGGTGCTCCAGGTATTGTTGTATTGGACAGTGGAATTGCGACCGGGCACCCGCTTTTAGGTCCAGCTATCGGTGATTCTCAAAGTTATCTTGATGGCAAATCTGCGCAAGATGAAAGCGGGCACGGAACTAAAGTTAGCGGAATTGCTTTATATGGAGATGTGGAAGCGCGAATCCATGCCAAATCATTTGTCCCTGAGATCAGGATTTTTGGTGCCAGAATACTTGATGAAAATAACGAGAATACGACCGGATTTGTTGAAAACCAAATTGAAGAAGCCGTAAAGTACTTCAAAGCTGAGTATAATTGCCGTATATTTAACTTATCCTTTGGAGATCGAAATAAACCCTATATTTCCGGTCACGTTAAGGGTCTTGCGATTACGATTGATCGTATATCCAGAGATTACGGTGTTCTATTTGTCGTATCAGCAGGCAACATGATGGAGCAGGAGCTTGATGGAATCGATTGGAGAAACGATTACCCCAATTATCTTTCAAGTGAACGCTGGGCTATCATTGATCCTGCAACTGCTTTAAATGTGCTTACCGTTGGAAGTCTGGTGCGATATGATCAAAGCTTTAGAAGCCAGGTGTATAGTTCTGACCCTTCAGATGTTCCGATTGCCAGAAAAGATCAGCCTTCTCCTTTTACGCGTCACGGCCCTTCAGTTGCTGGTGCGATAAAGCCAGAGTTGGTGGCGTACGGTGGCAATTGGTCAATTAACATGACGGGAGGAGCAAATTATCTGAACAAGCGTGGCGTTGGTATTCTTACCACCGATATGAATTTCGCATCTGAAGGTAGGTTGTTTACTCAAGAAATCGGCACTAGTTTGGCAGCGCCGTTTGTGTCTCATCTTGCTGCTATTTTAATGCAAGAATATCCAGACGCTTCAGCAAACCTAATTCGGGCTCTATTGGTTGGACATGCTCAGGGGACTTCTGAAGCAAATTCGGTTGTCCCTAATGATATTAAAAATATCTGCGGTTACGGCGTAGTTGATACTCCTTTTCATGTTAGATCGACAGAAAATATTGCGACGATAGTTTCTGAGGGCAAGATAGGTAATAAGAAACACCATTTCTATGAATTACCCATTCCTGAGGATTTTATTGGAAAAGGGAAACGGTATAGAGAGTTGACAGTATCTCTGGCTTACACACCTGCTGTTCGTTCCACTCGAATTGACTATAAGGCGACGCGTTTGGAATTCAAGTTGGTGGCATGTCCTGATCTCACACATGCCACGAAAATGTTTAATGCTGCCACAGAGAAAGATGACTATACTAGCATCCCTGAGTTAAGCGGTGCTAGCACCAAGTCTACTCTAAGAGGGAAAGGGACAGTGCAATCTGCCACGTGGTCTTGGAAACAATTCACGAGTAAAGCAGTTCCAAGAAACAAGAAGCTCTTTATTGTTGTTACACGAAATGATTTCCCTTGGGGAGAGCCAATCAGTGCCACCGATGAAAGCTACGCGCTTACTGCGTGTATGCGCGACCGAGAAAACCAACAAGCTCAGCTATATTCCCAGATTCGTGCCATCTTACAGGCTCGTCAGCAAGCTAAAGTACGAGGCAAAGCCAATATGTAGCTAAATGCCTGAATGTGATTATCGCAACCATCATAAACTTGATTATACGATTTAGAAAGCTCCTTCAATTCACTTTTTGCAAATCAACAATTGTCACCAATTAGCCGAAATCGTAAAAGAAGCATCCAAGCTTCCAGAGGAAGAGATAGCTGCACTCGCCTCACAGTTACTGCATGGCCTGGAATCGCCTGTTTATGATGTTTCAGATGAAGAAGTTAAAAGCAGAATCATTGAGGCGGATGAGAACCCTGATCTTTTAATTACTTTTGATGAGTTGATTTCTGGTTTGAGAAGCCGTAGAAATTAGATTTCACAAAAGGGTTCAAAGTTGTAACTAAAGATTAGCGGTCGTCATCTTTTGAGGTATGTTCCGGAGGTGCATCTTCTCCAACACAAACAGCCTTACCGTCTTTCCAGAACACAGCGTAGTGCCCCAAGCGACGTTTTTTTCAAGCTCTTGAGCAACTGCTTCTTTGAATGACTCAAGGATTTTTAAAGCCTTTATTGATGGTTGTTCACTCATGACTTAGCTATATTCTTGAATTCACGAAATAATGTTTCATCCGAAATTGCAAGCTTGCCATCAATTTGTTCAAAAACCAATGTTGGCGTCTCCTTATGGTTAAGATAGCAAGTTAGTTCTGAAGCTAAAGGCATGAATTCAGTGAATAAGTTTTTCAGACTTTTAGAGAAACGTCTTTCGATATCTTTAACAGGGATATCATGACCACCATGAGCGACGCGCTCAGCTACTCGAAGTTTTGATTGCTCCACGTCAAGTAAAGCCAAATAAACCAAGTGAATATACCAATCGCTTGCTATCAGTTGCTTGACAAGATTGAGATAAGTGCGGCCAGAAAGAGTAGTTTCAAATGCGAAATTATCCCCCCTTTGAATGTTTGCTTTGATTTCCTGGAGAAAGATGCGACTGGCTGCGAAAAGTTCTCTTTCAGGGGACAATGGAGATAGTCCAGCTGCAATGGCATCGGCATTTATGAATCCGCCAATTAAAGTACTAAATCGACTAACTTGAAATTCCGCTGTTATATGCTTATGTGCTAATACTACACTTTCATGTCGACTTGTAATAATCTAAAAAACTCTATCAGCAGCAACAAATTGTTGCTGATATTTCGGTTAATAACTGTATAACCCGGAAATTAGCCCTATAAGTTATTGGTAATCAAAACAAGGTTAAATGGGTCGCCCCTCCATCTCTGAGTAGTCTTTCTTTCTTCTTTTTTTGCTCTAATATTTACAGCCTTAAAATACCCTGCAAATGCTTGATGAAGTAGCCACATCTGCTCGCAGCACTATCTCTATCAGCGCTTTTATTTACTTAAGTGCATTCATTTTGGGGACTACGATACTGTTTCGCCAAAAAAACTATCCTAAGTCTATCATGTTCACACTCCTGTTGTGTGGATTCATTTTTCAGTCACTCGGTCTTAATTTGCGTGGTGTTCACGTGAAAGGTTGCCCTATGGGCAATCCTTTTGAAATCGCACAATTTATTTCTTGGTCTATCGTCCTACTCTATTTTATCGTAGGCACCGCATTTAGTCTTCGACTGCTGGGCTTATTTACTGCTGGCTTAACGAGTTTTCTATCCATTACAGCCGTAATAATGCCTGGATGGGACGAACCTTACTCTACAGCAAAGACAATTGATCCGTGGATTGAATTGCATGCATCACTCGCGATCTTCAGCTACGCAATTTTTGCGATTGTCGCTCTTGTTTCCACGATGTTTCTAATCCAGCAACATGGTTTGAAGAAAAAACAATTTAAAGGTCTCTACCAATATTTACCTTCGGTTCAGATACTTGATCTGGTTGCCAAACGCCTTTTGATCACGGGTGTTGTTTTACTGAGCGCCGCCCTTTTCTTCGGGTTCGCATTTTGGATCAAATATCCAGAACGTGTGCCATTGCTAAAACTGCTGCCGACCGGACTTTTGTGGATTGGATATTTTTCTGTAATGATTCTACGCATTCGAAACAAACTGGTTACACGTAGACATGCAATCGCTGCGATTACTCTATTTATATTTGCTATTATCTCTCTCTGGCCGGTGCAATCGGCTCGTCACAAGTATGATGAAGAACCAAAGACTTCACCGGAGTACGATCCGGATTCGCATGGATTGAGAGTCAAATGAGTAAGGCTTTAGAGTCACTATTTGTGCTTGGAAGCACACACCGAGAAGCTCCTCTTACAATACGGGAAGATCTTGCACTCGCGCCTGAACAGGTGTCAGCGCTTCAGCAAAAGTTGCATTCACTCGACATGATTCGTGAGTGCCTCGTTGTAAATACCTGCAATCGGCTCGAGGTTTACGGATTTTCTGACACTCCTGAAGTCGAAAACACCGTACGTGATTACATTTGCCGTTACAATGGTGTTAGCCGGGAACTCCTCGATAAACATTCCTTCTGGCGAACGAATTTGGATGTGTTGCAACATGCCTTCGAAGTGTCCACTGGGCTCGATTCGCAAATGATTGGCGAGTCAGATATTCTCGGCCAGATGAAACAAGCCTATTCTCGGGCTCTGGGAACAGGCTGCACGGGTGTTGTTCTAAACCGGCTCTTTGAAAAAAGCTTTCAGGCGGCAAAATCTGCCCGCACAAAAACTAGAATTGCTCGCGGCCAAGTGAGTATTGGCACTGTGGCAGTAGATCTGGGAAACCGCATTTTTGGGAACCTCCATGCCAGCCGGGTCTTACTAATTGGCAGCGGTGATGTTGCAGAAAAGACCGCACAGGCACTTAAAAGCCGTGGTGTCGCTGACATTACCGTCACCAGTCGAAAGTTTGAAAATGCACATGCGCTGGCACACGAATTTAATGGAGCTGCAATCGACTTCAACGACTTCCCACTACAACTCAAACGGTTTGATATAGTAATCAGTTCAACAGCTTCTCAGGAGCCGATTTTGAGCTTGGATATGGTAAAGACTGCTCTAAAAAACAGGCCGGATCGACCCTTTTTTCTCATTGATCTGGCAGTGCCTCGCGATATCGATCCAAATGTGGATGGATTTGAAAATGTCTATCTCTACAATTTGGATGACCTTTCTGCGATCGCCAATGAGAACATTGAAATGCGCAAGGCAGATATCGAACAGGCACGCACAATCCTGAAGACCCACGCCTGGAATCTTTGGCTACAGCTTCGGCGTCGAACGCTGATCGCAGTTGACAATCCTTTTCTTGACTGAACCTGTTAGCAAAAAATCGCTAAATTCCTTATTTGTGCCTTGTTCTGGAGGCAGATACAGACGCGATCAACACATGCTCCTGTACTTCTGTGCGAGTTACTGCTTCGGTGGAATCCCGACAAAAACCAGATTCCTCCGCTTGATCCCAAACCTTCTGAAAGTCCTCCATTTTTGTGTCTTAAAACCTTTCAGCATCTATCTCGCAAGTACTCTCGGGTACGCGATTTTCCAAAACCTCCGAATAAACTGACTACAATAATCCGGCAGCTTTTGCTTGATGTAAGCGACCAACGTCTGCGGTTATCCCAGAAAAAAAGCAACCGGCAATGCAGTAATCATCTCTCCAAATGATTTGATTTCAATATCGTTTGAAAGAACAATGCTGTGAATAACAGGTTTATCCAGAATTGTTTCAAGCTGATGAAAATGGCGCGCACTGGAAGACGAAATTTTATTTGTCTGCTTAATTTCAATGGGCACATATCCCTCTTCCATCTCAATCAACAAATCAATTTCCCGGCCATCAGCTGTGTTCAAATGGAACAAGTGGACGTCTATCTGGTATGACTTGATCTGTTTGTAAATTTCAGCAACCACTGCACTTTCGAATTCCTGTCCTGTAAGCGGCCCCCGGCGCCCAAGAACCACTCGAAAAATACCCGTATCCATAAAATGAATTTTGGCCGACTTACTTAATCGCTTGCCGACATTACGAAACCAGGGCTGCAGTTTGAAAACCTGGTAGCTCATTTCAAGGTAGGTCAAAAATCGTTTTGCAGTCTTTGGGCTTATCGAAGCCAGATGGGCAATTTCACTATAGTTGGCAATACGTCCTGTAAGTGTTGCGGTTGCATATTGAGCACTCACGAAAGGCTCGAGTTCCCTCAGGTTTGCCAAATCCCTTACATCTCTTTGCAAATAGGTCTTAACATAGTTTTTGAGCCACTCCCTCTTCTCTTCGTGGTGTAAATCCGGTGTATGCACTACAGGATACGCACCATACTGCAGATAATCTTCGAATACTTTGCTGGCAACGGCATAACGCTCTGATGTAGCCGGTATACGTGCACTTAACTGCTTGAACAATTCAATCCGACCTAAGCACTGAACAAATAATGAAGGCTCAATCACGTCTTGCCAAGACTGCGTCTGCATTTCAGGCAATGTTAATGGATACAGTTCCAAAAGTGTCATTCTACCTGCCAGACTTTCTCTAACTTTATCCATCAAGAGTATTTGGGAAGAACCCGTTAGCAAGTAGCGACAATCGTCGTAAGCATCGTAAACCCCTTTAACCGTTTCAAACAATTGGGGCGCCTTCTGAATTTCGTCCAATATTGCTTGCGGGTATTGGTGATACCACTGAGGAACACTTAGGTTCAGGTATTGAGGCCGCGCAATTGGATCATCCAGTGAAAGGTAAGCACAATCAGGCAATACCTTTTTTGCCAACGTTGTTTTCCCTGTTTGCCGGGCGCCCGTTAGCGCCACAATTCGCCCAAGACGGGAATGGGATTTGTTTAGTAATCTTTCAAAAATAATACGATTGTGCATTATCGTGAAAAATTTAGGCGTAAAATAGAGAATATCAATTCTAATTTTACGCCATTTTTAGCATATTATTCCTAAAAGTTAGCCTTGCTTACTTTGCCAGCTGAGGAGTAGCGCTCTTTTGCTATCTTTTGTGTTACAATAATTTAAAAATATAAATGAAGTTACCATGCCGTGGGTTTTGCTTCAAAAGTGCAAAACTTGACTTTAGAAAGCGGTTACGCTTACTTTTAGTTATTGTGACACGCATATTTATCTGGAATCTAATTATTTTGATGCTGCTTGCCGGATTGCCTCTGGGTGCAGCACACGATTGTGCGTGTCAAAGTGAAGAAGCAGAGCTCGCATCTGCCCCTTGTTGTCAAAAACCCATTGATTGCTGCTTGGAAACATGCCCGGATGGGGAACCTGAAACACTTTACTTTCTGCATATTTCTCCATCAGAAGAACTTAATAAACTGCCTTTCGGCGCGAAGATTCCAGCAAAAGGTTCAGTCTACTCTCAAGTATGGAAAACGAATTTTGTTGAGCGAAAGCGCCCTCCTCCACTGCGACCAGGAGAGCATTGTAGCCGCAAGCAGTCCTGGCTGATTTGATTTCGCTGTTAAGTCTCAGAACACGATCGTTCTAAACGAATCGTGCCTTTGTACTTGGTCGACACACACGTCGACATATAACAGCAAACGAATCAATTCAGATGGTTCAAACCTCCGATTTATATAAAAACACAGGAGACAACCAATCGTCTCCAAAAAAATCCAAACCGTGGCGTCAACGACTAGCTAGCTTTTTGCCGGTTGGGCTGCTGCTTGCATTTACACTACTTCTCATACTGCTCTTTAGCAGTCGCTTTGTCCCAGCTCGCAAAGTAGAAATCGTGTCTGTGGTTACGCAGCGTAGTCAAAGTGATGCCGCAAGCACAATCACTGCTAATTTGGAAGATGGCGATGATGTATTTGAAGGCAGGACTTTATTCCAGGCCTCCGGATGGCTTGAGGCCAAGCCGCAGCTGATTCGGGTTTCTGCGCTGGAGGGTGGTTTTGTCGACGAAGTCTATGTACTGGGAGGCGATTCGGTTGTTCGTGATCAGCTTTTGGTAAAGCTGGTAGATATCGATACGCGACTCGATCTGGAATCAGCTGAAGCAATGTGCAACGAGCAGGCCGCGGCGCTTGCCGAAACTCAGGCTCTGGTTCGTTCAACACAAGCCAGCATCCAACGCCTGAGAGTGGAAATTGAGACAGCAAAGGCACGTTTGGATGAGTTACTAAATGATGAAAAACGATTCAACTCCCTCGGGCCTCAAGCGCTTCCTGAACGCGAAATTGTCCAATCGCGCCTCCGTGTTTTGACCCAGCGGTCCGCTATTTGTGCGCTCGAAAGTCAATATGGTGAATTAGAAGCTGAACTGGAAGCGCGTAGAGCTTCCAGTGAACGTGCAAGCCACGCTCTGAAACTTACTCAAATCGATCGTGCACGAAAACAACTTGCTTTGGAACGAATGGAAATACGCAGTCCTATTGATGGCGTGGTTCAACAACTGGATATTACACCGGGAATGAAGCTCTTCGCCATGATGGATAATCCGGAATCGGCTACGGTGGCAAAACTCTTCGTACCAGATTCGCTGCAGGCTCGAATTGACGTGCCACTTGAAGAAGCAGCACAATTGGCCATTGGACAAGCTGTTCGTCTGCGTTGTGTTTTTTTGCCGGATCGCATCTTTAAAGGTCGGGTCACTCATATTATGGGCCAGGCTGATCTTCAGCGAAATACTTTACAGGCAAAAGTCGAGTTACTGGATCCTGTGGAGACCCTTCGCCCGGAAATGCTCTGTCGAGCAGAATTCTTAGCTTCCAGCAAAAGAGGTACACCCAGTTCCATCAAAGAGAACAGTCGCGTGACGGTTTACTTACCAGCAGAAGCACTCCTCAATCAGGATGGAGACAGCTATGTGTGGCTGCAGAGTACTGCGACCAACCGAGCAACATTTCAGAAGGTACTCATCGATCCCGAAGAAAAGGATGGTTTTTATCGTGTGATAAAAGGCCTGAAATCGGGTGCTCGCTTAGTCATCAATCCGCCCGATGACCTTGAAGAAGGTGATCGAATTGCTGCTAAAAAATAAGCCTAACCAAAATTTAAAAATGAACACATCCCACAAAATTAATTTAATCCGTTGCTGCGGAATTTCCAAAACTTACTGCAAAGGCACAACAACTATAACACCACTCGAATCGTTAGACCTTGATGTCGAACGAGGCGAATTTCTTGCTTTGATGGGTCCTTCCGGCTCAGGAAAAACAACTTTGCTCAATTTGATTGCCGGTATTGATCATCCTTCAACCGGTGAGTTATGGGTCGGGGATCGCAATCTTGCTCAATTATCAAGAGGCGAACTAACCGGCTGGCGCGCTCAGCACTGTGGCTATATTTTCCAACTCTATCATCTGGTGCCAATCCTGACCGCGTTTGAAAACGTAGAGTTACCGCTCTTGCTGAATCCAGCCATTGATCGGGAAGAAAGACGATCCAAGGTTCATTCAGCTCTCGAACTGGTCGGCTTAGCAGATCGCATGGATCATCGGCCCAGTGAGCTTTCCGGCGGACAGGAACAGCGCGTTGCTATTGCACGTGCGATCGTAGCAGATCCTGAATTACTGGTAGCCGATGAGCCAACTGGTGATCTCGATCGGGAATCCGCGACGTCGATCCTGCAGTTGATGCGGGAGCTGTCATCGGATTTTGGTAAGACGATTATCATGGTGACACACGACGCGGTCGCTGCCAATGCCGCTACGCGCACACTGCATTTGGAAAAAGGCCAGCTCATTGATCAGTCGCAAAATCAAAAAGTACTACAGGTTTAGAACAATGAAATTACGACACTCCATCAGCCTCGCCCTTAAACAAGTGATGCGTCACCGTGTCCACAGTCTTCTCACCATAACTGGTGTAGGTGCAGGGATGTTTTTATTCACTTCGGTGCAAACGATGCAGCATTCGCTGGCTCGGGTTATTAGGAACAGCGCAAACGACAACGTACTAATCATCTACCGGGAAAATCGCTTTTGTCCGATGACATCACGACTACCCGAGCATTACCTGAGCGAGATTCAGCGCATTGATGGCGTGGCAGAGGCCATACCGGTACAGATTGCTGTCAATAATTGTGGCGCCAGTCTCGACGTAATTGCTTTTCGTGGAGTGCCTCCGGAAAGCCTTGCCAGCTACAATCCTGAACTCGAAGTGGTCAATGGTTCCATCGAAGAATGGAAGTCTCGAGGAGATGCTGCGCTGGTGGGCGAACACTTGGCGCGCCGACGAGGGCTTCGCCCAGGTGATACCTTTGAAGCAGTCGGAGTGCGTGTTTGGGTCGCCGCGATCGTTCGCTCACCGCTAGCTCAGGACAATAATGTTGCCTATGTCCACCTGCCGTTTTTGCAGCAAGCCTCACGAGTGGGTTTAGGCGTGGTGACTCAGTTCAACGTCCGTGTCAAAGACGCTGCACAGATAGAAGCAGTCGCTGATAACATCGATGCATTGTTTGCTTCGGATCTAGCGCCGACCACGACGCGACCAGAAAAAGCTTTTTTCGTACAAACTGCAAGTGATATGATCGCTATGATCGCATTTACCCGTTGGATCGGCCTTGGGGCTGTTGTAGCAGTGCTTGGGCTCGTTGCTAATGCCCTGTTGTTAGCTGCCCGGGGTCGCGTGCAGGAAAGTGCAGTTTTTCAGACAATCGGCTTTCAAAGGCGATCCATCGGTGCAATTATGATCTGGGAAGGCGCTTTACTGGGATTGGTGGGGGGATTGGTCGGCAGCTTGAGTGCAACTTTCTTTTTCTTTATTAAAAGTTACACAGTTGGAAATGAGGGTATTACACTCGCACTGGTTCCAAGTGGTTCGGTTACCTTTTCGGCGCTTACAGTTGCCTGTTTCATCGGGCTAATCGCCTCACTCCTACCCGCTTGGATCGCAGCACGGCGCCCGCTGGTAGATTCGCTTCGTTAAGGGATATTGGCTGATTCAAAAACATGATGAAAGCATTACAGATACGTCATTTACCGTTTGCATATGCAGCACGTAATTTGCTGCGCGATCCGCCTCGTCTATTGCAAAAGATTGGTGGCGCCTGTGTCGTGACTTTTTTGGTGTTTGCCGCCGGAGCCTTTAATCAAGGGATGAAATCGGTTTTGAGAACCAGTGGATCACCGCAAAATGTTATTCTATTGGGTGCGGGTTCGGAAGAGAGTGTCGAACGAAGCGAAATTGATGTACAGGTTGAGTCGCTGGCAGCAGCAGGAATTCGGGGTATCGAAGTGCGCCTGGGACAGCCTTCGGTGTCGGGTGAAGTTCATTTTATGGGCAAACTTACAACTGTGGCAGGCGGCGAACGCCAATCATTGCTTCGCGGCATTACACCCGCAGCGTTTGAGGTGCATCGCGAAGTGAGAATTCTCGACGGCGATTTTCCATCTTCAGGAGAAGTGCTAGTCGGAAGTCTGGCATATCATGTGCTTGGCCTCAAAGAAGACGACATTCGCCCGGGGGCGCAAATCGATTTCGAAGGACAGAGCTTTACTATATCCGGCATTTTTGAAGCGCCAGGAACGGTCATGGAATCGGAAGTCTGGTTTGACCGAAACGATCTCATGACACTGACTCAGCGAGAATCACTTTCCTGCGTCATTATGCGCATGGAAAGTCCTCAACAATTTCCAGCAGCAGAACTTTTTGCCAAACAGCGGCTTGATTTGGAACTGAGTGCGATTTCTGAGGCAGTCTATTACGATCGATTGTCCAGCTTTTTTGCACCGATCCGAGCAATGACCTGGTTGACCGCCGGATTGATTGCTGCTGGAGCAATTTTCGGGGGTTTCAATCTTTTATATGCAGCCTTTGCTTCGCGTATTCGCGAACTGGCAACACTTCAAGCAATCGGATTTCAAAGGATAGCTATTTTTGTTTCCCTGGTTCAGGAAAGCCTGCTGGCGACTTTATCCGGAACATTGCTGGCTGCATTTCTGGCCGTGTTCCTCTTGGAAGGCCGGGCGATACATTTTTCTATTGGTACATTCTCGCTCGAATTGAGTGGCCCTGTGGTCGTCTCCGGATTACTGACAGGTATTCTGCTAGGCATATTGGGGGCCATTCCTCCAGCCATGCGCTGCCTCGCTGCTCCTTTACCTGCAACACTTCGCTCTTAAAACAGGTTTCTAACCATCACAAATAAACCAAACAACCATGAATACGTTCAACAAACTTAACTCAGCTGTGTTCACAGAATTTTTCCTAGGTGTGTTCACTTTACTAACGACCGCCTGTGGCCCGTCAGAACAGTCTGCTGAGGGGCAGCCTGTCGAAAACAGGGCCTTGGCCTCACTTGTTCTTGAAGTCGAACCAACGGAAATACTCAGTGTTGCCGATGCTCGTAAACAAGCCAAATCGGGCGAGTTAGTAAAAGTCAGCGGCCAAATTGGCGGCATAGGCAAGCCATTTGTAAGTGGCTATGCTGGATTTGTCTTGGCAGATGCAAGCGTTACCTTTTGTGACGAATTTGGAGACGATCACTGCCCTACTCCATGGGATGCATGCTGTGAAGATGTCGATAAATTGAATGCACTGCGGATTTCAGTGCAATTTGTTGACGTTGAGAGTAATCCGATCGAAGGCGATTTGAAGAATTTGCCGGGGTTAAAAGAATTGGACTCCGTTGTTGTTGTTGGCACTGTAGCGGAAGGGCTGACCGCTGATAATATGGTAATTAATGCCACAGGTCTTTTCAGAAATGAACAGTCCGAATAAGTTCAGATCTCTGGACATAGGCTTCTTGATTTAAGCCACTAAACGGCGGGTAATCCTTTATTTTAAGCACAGTTAGCGCGGGTGCTTGTTTTGTTACATTTAGGCAAAATGTTTTCTTATTTCTTGCGCGCGTGCACGCACG
>CAZUYZ010000169.1:0-7320 GCA_964624365.1 uncultured Puniceicoccaceae bacterium | reverse complement strand
GTGCCTGTTGTGATGTGTGTGTCGGTCTGTTACTCAATTCGTCCTGCTGAGTCGTAGGAGTATTCGCGCTTGATGTCATTGGGCAGGCGCATTTCAGCAAGGCGTGAATCGATATCGTAGAAGAACTCAGTTTCGCGACCGTCCCAATCCGTTACTTTTGTCAGACGCCCGGCGTTGTCATACTCGTAGTCAACGTCTCCCTTGCCATTCGGGTAGGTGAGTTTCTTCAAGTTGTCGCCGCTGTCGTAAGCATAGCCAATAGTATTGCCCTGACTGTCAGTAAAGCCAGTTACCCGATCCAGTGAATCATAGGTTCGCGTTATTACCTGCGTGCCTTCGGTCACGATTGCTAGGCGTCCCTTGGCATCGTAAGCGAAGTCGATCGTTCCTATCGGATCAACGGTCTGCTCAAGAAGACCATCATTGTAATAGTTGTAAGTGACGGTTTGACCAGAGGGCTCTTCCATAGTTTTGAGCAGAAGACGGTCATCGTAGGTGTAGTTGAAAACACGACCCAGTGGCGTCGTGAGCGATGCCTGCAAATTATTCGCGTTAAAGGTGAATTGATACAGTTTGTCGCGCGCATTGGTGAGTCCGGTTTGATTGCCTGCTGAGTCGTAGTCTCGAACAACCGATTCACCGAGTGGATTCGTTGTCGTCTCCAGTCGTCCGGCAGAATCGTAGGCCAATGCGCTGACTTGGTTCAATGGGTTGGTGACCTGGTTTCTGCGTCCTGAGTCGTCGTACAAAAATAGGGTAGTCTGACTATCCGGCCCTGTTGTGCTTTTAAGGCGTGCCATTGGCGACCAGGTGGATGTGGATTGATTGCCGAAGCGATCTGTGGTGGAGATTGCATTTCCGACTGCGTCGTAGACGATGGTTGTTCCGAAGCCAAGGTCGTCTTTAGTTGTTAGCAGACGGCGATTAAGGTCGTAAGTATTGCTAACCGGATAGGTATTGGTTTCGCCTGCGGTCGTGACTTCAGCGGAGAGCAGGTCGCCTCGCGCACTGAACGTTTGAGTAACTACGGAAGCATTCGGCCGTGTGATTGAGTTCGGATACCCGTTGGAATCGTAGGCGTTGGTAGTGACTTGAGTTTGCCCACTTATTGCGCCCGGTGTGGTGGTGGTTTCGAGCAATCCTTCATGAATACCGGAGGTAAAGTAGGTGTAAGTCGTTTCGCGCAAAAGCGGATCGATAATCTTGGATAGTCGATGCTCAGCAGTATATTCATAGATGGTTTCATTACCCGATTCATCAATCATTTTTATCATTCGATCCTCGGCATCGTAGCGCTGTTCGATCTTGTAGGTATTTCCGAAAGCGCCGTTGCGAGCGTCATAAGTAAAGCGGCGGTTATTGCGTGCATCATATTCGAATCGAGTTATGTTGCCGCGCGGGTCAATCGTGCGGACAATTTGGTTTTGCCCGTCGTATTCCATCCGAGTTTCGTTGCTCGCCCCATTCGTTACAGCAATCTGCCGCCCCTTTGGATCGAAGGTGTAAGACAGAAATTCGCCGTCGGGATTGATCTCGACGTTGAGCGTTCCGGTAAAAGCGTATTCCCACTCTTGGACGGTATCATCTTCGGCTACCTGAAAACAAATCTGACCGAAATCGTCGTATGTGTTCTCGGCAACCTTTTCGCCTTCTTTATTGAAGACACTCTGAATCCGATCCCCCGCATCGTATGTGTAAGTGGCAGTGTGGCCCACGGGATCGGTTACTCCCGTCAAAAGTTCGCCGGTGTGAGCAAAGTCTATATTGCGGCCTGTTGAATCAGCCACTTGAGTAAGCAGTTCGTTTGTGTAGGCGAAGGTCAGTGTGCGCCCGTAGTGATCAGTCACGGTCTGTAACTTTCCCTGATCGGCGCCGGAGGCAAAGTAAGTGTAAGTCATTTGGTTGCCATCGGCATCGGTGATGGATTCCAGTTTATTGTCAGCGTTGAAATCAGCCACTCTATCAAAGCGTTCTTCGAGACTGTATTCACCAGTATTACTATCCCGTGCCAGCGCTCCGGTCATACCCGTAGGCGGGAGGAAAGAACTATCAGCCAGTTTGGTAAACGGCAATGTGCGCCGTCCCATGGTAATCGTCGCGGTGTTATCTTCAACCTGCTCCATTCCCCAGTAGGCCGCCAAAGAGCCGACCACCCAGGCTTTTGGAGAATTCGGTAAATCGACCATGTCGCTCACCGCCCAGGTCGCCGCAATCAGACTGGCCGCGTGAACCGGCGTAGACATGCCAAAAGCGGCGTCAATATCGGCGTGTTCGACAATCGAGGATTCGTGATTGTGACTCCAGCCCTTGCCAAGTCCGGTGTTTTTTGATGAAGCAAGTGAACTGTAGTGTCGACTGAAAGTTAACCCGCGGATACCATCGCCTGAAATACTCAAATCCGTGCCATCGTACACATACGCGCCGGTCAGCATATCAATCGGATCATAGGAAAGCGGGTTCTCAAGATTGTCCGGTCCGAATGTTGGATCCAGGGGAAACGGGTTATTCTCAAAATCGATAAAGCCGGGCGTGGTTGCATAGCCCCCTTTCAGGACGCCCGGATTGATAATCGCGCTGGTTTGATCATCACCGTTGCGGTAATAGCCATTGCCGACCAGTGAATCCAACTGTATTGCTCCGCTTTCCGGAATAATTAAATCAAATCCGGAGGCTAATTCAGACGGGAAAAACGAGTTGCGAAAGCTGCTGCTCCAGCCTGCAATAAAATCCGGATCTGCGGCAATCGTGTTGTAGTTTGCCGAAGTCGCCAGAAAGGTTTTGCCTCCGGCTAAGTTGTTCTCACGCATGTAGCGCACGGTCGATACGGCATTGAAGGTCGGGTAACTTTGCTCGATAACACTGTGTTCCATTGCGCTACCCATCGCTAGTATAGCGCGCCTGTTATTATCAGTATCCTCCAAATTTCCATCGCGTGGTATGGAAGTAATCGTCGCCGGAATATCCACGCTAAAACCTGCTTCCTGCTGCACCAGCGCCATGATGTGATGCAGCACGGGAACAAACTTGCGATGCTGAGCTAACATCTGTACCGAAAAATCATTTTGCCGAGTCCAATCCAAGCCGAGCAAATAAAGCGTTTCTGTAGCAACTTCAGGATCCATTGTGCCGAGTCCATCTCGTTTATAACTTTCCAGAATTTGCCGACGTCGATTCGAGAATACTGTCGCTCCGGAGCCACCGGATTCATAGGCATACACGTAAAGACCATCACGATCAATGCCGCGGATCCGAAGCTCGTCGTAGATCGTTCCAGCGCTGCGACTGTAGGGATAACGAATAGCGTAGCCCCAGCCGATCGGATTGCCGCTTGGTGTCTCCGTTTCAGCATCGACAATCACATCATCCACTCGAAGCTCAGCGCGATTTTGATCGTCGAAAGTGACCGATAGTTTTCGGCCACTGTAGAATCCGGTCGGCCCACTGGTAACTAAAGTGGGTGAAGCAACAAACGTATCTCCAGCGCTATTCACTTCTCCAATAGCCAGAGTCATGAAGGCGTAGAATCTGTAGTCACTTTCATTAAAGGAGTAGTCGCGGTAGGGGTCATCGAAGAAAAAGCTGTCAAAGCCTGCCGAAACGAAAGCGCTCGGCGTGTAGAAGCCGTCACTGAAGTCCGCTGCCAGATTGGTTTTAGTAATGCGGCGACCCGAGAGAATTTCATCCGTCGATGCGGTTGGGTAATTGGTTTGCAACTCAGCTACGAGATTCATTGCCCTGGTCTGTAGATAATTGTTTACTGCCGATTCATCGACTCCCTGTACGTAAGTTGCGGTTTCCGTACCACCGGCTGCAGTCAGCAAACCATCTCTGGAGTAACCCATTGCTGATTCCAGATCAATCCCGGGCAAAGTTTCGTAGGTCTTATAACCTGGCGCCAGCGGGTAAAACGAATCACCGACAATAACCGAGCACCATATTTGTTCAATTGCATAGACTCCTTCTCCTGATAGTCCTAAGTATCCAGCAGAACCTGTCAGAGCATTTAAACCGTCAAGATTATCAACGCCAAACCATTCCATCATCTCGACATCAGGGAGAACGACAAACCCGTACTGAAAATCCGCTTCAAAGCCAGCGGCTCGCAGACACTCAACCAGTAAAAAAGCCTGATCTGCGTCATTGCCGCGGCGACTTTGCCAAGTGACTTCCGGACTTTTTCTGAATCCGAAGTAGGGTTGAAACTCAACGTGGTTACGGATCAGATCGAAGATTTTGTAAACATCGCCGCCGCAGGCGCGGACAATATTTTGAATGTCCTGAGGATAATTATCAAAATCCGGCGCAAAGGAATTACCTGAATCCGCTGACTGAGCTGCCGGAAACACCGTCGCAGAACTCTGTGCTTTAAACGCAGAAGTTTTAGGAGCAGACCGTAAAAATAACGGTTTTTCAGTCAACGGTTGTAAAATTCGATCGGACTCAGACTCAGAGAAACTGCCGTTTGAGTAGACCTGACTTCGCCAAGCATTGGCGCTTGTTGAAGTATTGATTGGAAAGTCCGTAGCTGCATTTGTACTGAAACTTAGAGCGAAACTTAAAAGTAAATACTGTATGAATAATTTCATATTAATTGGGGCTTTTGTGGGGTTACTAAAGCTTTTGAATTGCGATACGCATGAAAAAAGTATCAGCGGCGCCAATAGGTTCGGTTACTCGGACGGTTACTTCTTCAACGCCGCCTTCCATTGGAACAATTGCTTCAGAGAGGATGGCGGGTTCTGCAATCCAGGGCTGAGTCAGATCGTAACTGATCTCTGTGACATACTTCAAATGCTGAGTTCCAGACTGTGGGCGAAGGTATTTGAGCGTAAAAAACTGATCACCTGTTTGAGTATTCGGAACCTCCAGACTGATCAGGGTAATCTCTGTTGCGTCAGAGATAAAAGGGTCTTTGGTGAATGCGAATTCAAAAAGATGATTCATGCCGTCCTGATCCGCGTCATCGGTTGGCGTCAGAGCGGTTTTCGTGCCGGTAAAACGAATCTCAAAATAATCCGGAAGTCCATCTGCATCCGAGTCTTCAGCGGGGGTCATCGAAGCGATCGACTCGATATTACCGTTGGCATCATAACCAAAGGTTGTGGTTTGGCCGCTTGGTTGAATTGTCCAAATAACGCGCCCTGCAGCATCATACCCGATATTTTGTGCGTGTGAGTCCGACGTAAATAAAAGCAAACTTACCAGTACAATTTCAGTAAGATACAAATATGATTTGGAGTTATAAATCATACGGTTTAGGGACTAATTTATATGCTGAACATGAGAGGTTGAACAAAGAATTACCCAAGATTGTTTTACTGCCGCCCCACAATATTTCAAGCACAGATTTTTTATAGTCGATTTTTAAAATTATGCGTTTAACCGATTTCATTTCACGATCGAAGCAATTGCATTAATCCCCGATTAATTATTTTTATGCTCTCCACCCAGACGAAAATTCCTAACGTGGATAACATGTGCACGACAATTATCCTCACGCCCATAAGAGCATTTCTTCGAGACGTCCTCTCAAGAGGAATACTCTCTCTGAAAAAGATCGATACAATTGAATTGAAAGGTTTGCTATTTTCTGCGGGAGGATGTTCTACAAAAGAATTCTGTTAAATGCACTTTTATGGATGACTATCCGCTGTAGTGACGGCGCTCGCCCGACCTGAGCTTGTTGATGATGTCGCCATTTCGACAAACTCAAGATTTCACAGACGCGTTTTAGGATCTTTTGACAGTACGGCGACAGAACGCCGTCACTACAACAAAACTATCGAAAAAGTTTGATCTTGTAATTTCCACTAAAATAGCGAACCGATTGGCCTTTGTACTCAATCCATTTCGATTACATAATGCTCAAACCATTTTTAAAATGGTTTGGCTCCTAGACTCCCGCTTCTATCTTCTCACTTTTTAAGATTCGGGAATTACAAAAAAGAGTTGCATTTGGACTTTAAACCTTCACTTTCCAACTTCCTTCAAATTTAAAGCAATAATAGTTATGCCAAGAGAACACGTAATCCTTGAATGCACCGAAGCACACGATGAGAACATGCCTGTGTCTCGTTACATGTCCACACGCGACAAAAAAAAGCAGCCCGACCGTATCGAAAAAAAGAAATATAATAAATTTCTCCGTCGTCACACACTACACCGCGAAATCAAGAATTAAGCGAGAATCGCCGGCATATGTTTTTTGAAGCCCGTTTTGTTTGCGGGCTTCTTTGTTTTAAGAGGGAGTGTCTAGGGTGATTGAAATAACCCGGAAAAGACATCTGTGGTGAAATTTGGCTTTGTAGTTGCAAGTGAACACAAAGCCATTCTTGTTGAGGCCCTATTAAGATTAAATAGTTTAAAAAATTGGTTATGTCTAAAAACTTATTCGAAAAAGTGTGGGAAGCGCACTCGGTTCGCCAGTTGGCAAACGGACAAACGCAATTATTGATTGGAACACATCTGATTCATGAAGTTACCAGTCCACAGGCGTTTGGGATGCTTCGTGACAAAGGTCTGAAAGTAAAATACCCGCAGCGCACCTTTGCAACCGTTGACCACATCGTTCCAACCAACGAAACAGTCGAGCCCTACAGCGATCCGTTAGCTCAGGGAATGATCGAAGAACTGCGGAAAAATTGCGCCGAGAATGATATCACTTTCTTTGATACAAATACCGGCAGGCAGGGTATTGTACATATCGTTGGCCCGGAGCAAGGCATTACTCAGCCGGGCACAACTATTGCTTGTGGCGACTCTCATACAGCAACTCATGGGGCCTTCGGAGCAATCGCATTTGGCATCGGCACAAGCCAAGTGCGTGATGTGTTGGCAACTCAAACAATCGCTCTTAATAAGCTTAAAGTGCGTCGCATTAATGTGAACGGAAAACTTGGAGCGGGCGTTTATGCAAAAGATGTCATCTTGCATATTATCCGCCTTCTGGGCACTCAAGGCGGGACTGGATACGCTTATGAGTATGGGGGATCCACATTTGACAATTTCACGATGGAAGAGCGAATGACTGTGTGCAACATGTCTATTGAGGGTGGCGCCAGGGTCGGATATGTGAACCCAGATCAAACGACGTTCGATTATCTAAAGGATCGCGCCTACTCACCCAAGGGTTCTGACTGGGATGCTGCTGTTGAACGCTGGAAGTCATTTGTATCGGATGATGACTGCGCGTACGATGATGTGGTTACAATCAATGCTGCGGACGTTCCACCAACAGTCACCTGGGGAATAACTCCGGCACAAGGTGTTGGCATCAACGAGTCCATCCCAAAGATTGACGAAGGGGCAACTGACTCTGAA
>CAZUYZ010000168.1:0-4621 GCA_964624365.1 uncultured Puniceicoccaceae bacterium | reverse complement strand
GTATCGGGAGTCTGTCGCTATAGGATGTTTTGAGGAATGTTTTGATGGTTTTGTTTTATAAACAAAAAAGCCCCAGTTTTGCAACTGAGGCTTCTACGGAAAAAAGACGCTTGTTTCGGAGTTATGCCTTTGTCACCAGACCGGCTTTGATTGCCTTAACAGAAACCCACATACGCTTTACTTGTCCACTTTCGAGGCGAACACGTATACGTTGAACATTCGGACGGAATTTCCGACGTGTATTCTTGACAAGACTGGTGCCGATGCCACCGCTTTTCTTTGTGAGACCTTTTCGTATGATACGACCTCCTTTGACAGGACGTTTACCAGTTATTGCACAGATACGAGACATAAAGAATTTTGGTTAAAGTAAAACCTTGCAAAGAAACGTATTTAAGGCGTTTATCAAGTCTTTTTTAAAATTATTACCTTACATCCAACCCTCAACGCATGTTTATGAAGAAGAGCCTACGTTTATCAAAGTATTTATTTATCCTCCTTGCATTCATAGTAACACATATTGCGCAGGCCGAAGACCTGGAGACAATGATGCTACTGGACGAGTGGCAGCAGTTGGCCAAAACGCGCACACAAGCAGCAGGTAAGCAGATTTATGAGAAGGCGCTGGATAAAGCGAATACAATAATGGTAGAAGACCCCGAAGCTGCTGCCCGGTTTCTTTTTAAAGCAGCTGAGTACTGTCGAGATCTGAATGATGTAAAGCATGCTATTACGCTTTTTGAACTAGCGATCGAACTGAACCCGGAAGATCCACATTATCGGAGAGTCTATGGTGATTATCTGATCGGCTATAGAGGACTTGAAGAACAGGCATGGGCTCAGTTCTACAAGGCCAGGGAATTGGCAAAACAGTATCCGGATAGAGTGGATAGTAATTTTACAAATACGCTCAATCGCTCTATACATATTTTCCGTAGGGACACACGAGACGGTACGTTCACTTTTGAGCGGAATCGGTCAGACGGAGCGCTGATTTATGAAAATGAGAATATTGTAATTACGGGTGGACTGGACACTATTTATAGCAAACGGACAACCGACTCGCTGGATTTGAATTCGGACTACTTTAGGGTACGCGGTTTTTCACAAAATGAAATACAAAGCCTCAATAACTTCGATGCCTTTTTATTGGGATTACTAGATAGGCCGGTTAATCCAGTTGGTAGTATTGATGAGCCTATTGGCGGCACTAATCCTGACGGATCACCCAGAACGATTAGATCAGCAATGGAACTGAATGCAGCTCGGAGGGCTGAAATTCAATCAAAAATAGAGGGCCGTGAACGACAACTTAAATCATCAGAAACATTTTTTAGTTTCCTGCTTCGAACACCTAATTCCAATTTACCATCCATCAGATTGAGCTATCTAAATACGTACTCTTTTGATGCCTTAACCAATTTGGAAGGCCTGGATAACCCGAGCGATCGCGTTTCTGATGCCGTTGCCCTTGAGTTGGAAAAGACATTTATCCTAAAAAATGACTTATTTTTGGAAGGTGATATAGCTCTGGTTCACGAAAATATACAAGTGCGGAATGACCAGTTTGTAGACGATCAAGACTCTCTGGACATTGTTACTGGACTTAATTTTCGACAAGAGTGGGGAACTAGTGATGGAGTCGTCAGCTTGAATGTTGGAGGTGTCTATCGCAGAGACTTATACGATTTTGAGGCTTATCCAGTGCATGAGCAGAGGATCAGCCTTCGTGATCTAAGCTTCTTTGCAGATCCATTTGAGAACAACACCAATGAGAGATTTAGAGGACGCCGCTCCAGAGGCCAGGAAATCGGGCTCGTTCGATCTGAAATGCGGGAAGGTAATCCAGATGTAAAAATACAAGATTGGCGCTTTTTTGTATCCAATGAAGAGCTTGGATTAGCTGATGGTAAATGGGATATTTACACGACCTACACTTATCGTGAGCGTAATATATTGGATGCCAGATATGGAGAAGGCTCTTATTCATTGCACCAGTTTAGTGTAGAGCCACTCTGGGTTCCAATATTTGATCTGTACGAAAATGAATTTGTAGACGGCTGGGAATTTGTAACTGTCGGTTTTCCGATGCGTTTTGATAAGGACGATGGTCCCTTTGACCGCGCTGTCGGAGGTGTCACCTTCAGAGGGCAATATGTTGTCTCTCAGGCAAAGCTGACTCTTGGTTTTCGTTGTGGCATCGAGTACGCTCACTACACAGAGGTTGATGAAGAAGACCTGGGTGGATTTATTCGACTTTCGGTTTTTTAGCCGATTCTTCGTCCCCAAAGTGCCTGAAAACGTTGTCCCATGTGCGTGGGATGTATTAGTTCCATCAGCGTCTGCTTCGCCGTGTTGAATCTTCCGTTCGTAGTATCTTGTACGATTGCTTGGGCAGCTCGTTGGGCTCTCTTTACGAAAAAAGCTTCCTGTGATTCTAAGGTGATCGATTGGAGACCTTTATCCCGAAACAAATCGACCAGCGGATCCCAGCAGATATCACAGGTGATATCTGCAGCTCCGGGAGAATCGAGCAGGTTATTGCCTTGTTTGTGCCGCCGATAGGTACGTGCAGTTCCGACAGGGCAGTCGTTAATTAGAGCCTGCCAGGATCTGCCGTAGTCAAAAAGTAGAATTAGTCCGGTCCAGTCCTGCGCCAGCAGATCAGCAACAGCCATCTCTGCAAATAGCGGAAGGTCGACCTGATAGCCTTCTGGCGCTTGTTTTGGAAGGCGGTCACTAATTGCTGCCACTTCAGGAGTCAGGTCGTCCAAAAGAACTTCGTTTAGATCAAAACCAGGACCAATATCTACCGCGCGTTCATGCCATTGACCCTTTTGATAAATCAGACGGTGAAATGGAAGCGCATCGAGCCACTCATTGGCAAAAATAATAACTGAACCATCTGCCTGAACCAGCTCACCATGCCGAATTACACGATCATCTGCAAAGGGATGGCTCTCTAAATGGTTGAGTAATTTTGTATCTGGTTCAGCGGCAATTTCGATGAAAGTCGATTGTGCCGAGATGTGTTCTCCAAGAAGCTCACAAGCTGCGGCGACAACAAGCTCTGCAAACGTTTGACCAAGACTTTCTGCAGTGTAAAAATCAGTATTTCTGCTGCGCCCAACACGTTTGTAGTCGCGTTTGTAATAGCCAATATCATCTGTATACAAAACCAGATTAATATAGTCACGGTAGCTTATCGGGCCATTTGAGCAGGCTTCTTTGATCTGCTTTAGTAACTTTTTGTCATTCTCGCTCACTGGGCTTGATCAATCGGTTACTCTTCAAAGAGGTCGAGCTTATTTTTGCATCGATTTGCAGGATTTTTCCCGTGCTTTTTTGTACTGGCATATTCAATTGAGACGAGAGAGTATTTGAAATCAAGGTTGGACGTTTGGTGTGAGATGTTCACAGTCACCAGATGATTCTAGGAATTGAAAGTTCTTGTGACGAGTCCGCGCTAGCGCTCTTTACTGCAGATAAAGGTGTTGTTGGCGAGTGGGTGCATAGCCAGATTAGTCTGCATGAAAAATATGGTGGGGTTGTGCCGGATTTAGCTAGTCGAGAGCATTTGCAAAACTTTCTTCCGCTGCTTGAAGTATCCGGTGTTCTCGAGCATAGATCCGATATCCGAAAAATTGCGGTTACACAGGG
This sequence comes from uncultured Puniceicoccaceae bacterium, assembly GCA_964624365.1. Classification (GTDB taxonomy): domain Bacteria; phylum Verrucomicrobiota; class Verrucomicrobiia; order Opitutales; family Coraliomargaritaceae; genus Lentimonas. Next base: position 961 of record CAZUYZ010000168.1, on the reverse strand, counting down.
GCCAGGTTTAGCGGGTTGTCTGGCCCTTGGCATTACCTTTGCCAAAAGTCTGGCATTTGCCTGGGAAGTTCCACTTGTCGGAGTCAATCATTTGAGAGGTCATGCCTACTCACCGTTTATTAAACTCCATGAGTCTGAGCCGGCAGCATTTTCGGAAGCGTTTGAAGCCTTACTTCCACATCTGGGGTTAATTGTGTCCGGAGGGAACACGATTCTTTTTGAGATCGATTTGGAAAAGAGAGTCAGTGTGATTGCAGAAACCGTCGATGATGCTGCCGGTGAAGCCCTCGACAAGGGGGCGAAATTGCTTGGACTTACTTATCCGGGTGGACCTCAGGTTGAGAAGTTCGCTGTGAACGGTGACCCTGAATTATTTGATTTTCCCCGGGCCATAGCGCCACGCAATGAAAGGCGTTTTAGTTTTTCTGGTTTGAAGACCAGTCTGCGCTACCGTATTGAGAAAATGAATGATGCCACTTTAACGCAGGCACTACCCGATATTTGTGCTTCATACCAATGTGCAGTGGTCGATCAGCTATGTGGAAAGACCAGGCATGTTCTTGAGGAAAGCGCTTATAAGAGTCTCGGTCTATCAGGTGGGGTTGCGAATAATAAAACTCTTCGGACTGCACTTAAGAAACTGGCAGATCGTTATGGAATTCCCTGCTACATTGCAGAGCCACGACATACTGGTGACAATGCTGCGATGATTGCCTTTGCTGCAGATGTAGATGCCGCTTCAACATGTACGTCTGAGGTCAGTATTGAACCTGCTTTGCGGTTGGACGCTGTTGAATGCGTTTAAAAGGCGTGTTTTCACTCAATTGTTTGCAGTACAACATTTGAAAATGGAAAACAGCGATACGCCTTATTACTAAGGGTGTTCCATTTGCTTATTTTTTGGTACACAAGCAGTTCGGTAGCCGTTGAACGGAAATTGCATTTTTAATCTCACTAATAG
>CAZUYZ010000167.1:0-18412 GCA_964624365.1 uncultured Puniceicoccaceae bacterium | reverse complement strand
TAATATCAGCGATAAAGCTGGAGCTAAACAGATGGTGCAGGAACACAAAGGTTCACTTAGTGAGGTAGCTAATGTTCTTGTGGACGGAGGCTATAACGGCAGTCCTTTTGCTGATTTTGTTGCTGAAAAATTAGATGCTACCGTAGAAGTAGCCAAACGTAATGAACTGCACACTTTTGCCGTAATCCCCAAAAGGTGGATTTTTGAGCGTAGTTTTGCTTGGATTGAGCGGTGTCGCAGGCTTTGGAAAAACTGTGAGCGTAAACTTGCCTCTTTGGCTATGGTTCAATTTGCATTTGTCTCTTTACTTCTCAGAAGACTTTAAACGGCCTCTGAGAAGTAGAGACTTTGTCAAATTAATGTATCTAAAGTAGGGATTAGATGTTTTATTTTGAGCTGGTTGATACAAGCAAATCGTGATCGCTGATTCTTGGTAAGTGAGTAAACTTCTTGGATTCATTTACTCGCTTGACAATAGATTGAGCTACATAGCTTCCGAGAGGCGTTCTTAGGTCTTTGGCAAGCAAAGGACTAACACTATTGTCATACTGCATAAAGAAGATACCACTTACTAATGCGATCGCACCGACTTCGAGCCAGCTTACTTCAGTCCAAGTTCTATTTATATCTGCGTGTCTAACATCCAGACTGATTGGAAGCTTAAAAGAATCGATTTCCGCAGGACTCGAAGAATTTATAAGCTTGATGTCTATATTGTAATTCACTTTGTACACATAGCCATTCCAAGCTGGGGCAAAAACAATAAATCCTGGAAAATTAATCCAAAAGTTCCATCCAGAACCTTTATATTCAGGAGTAATCAATACTTCGGCTAAAACATCAACTTTCTTGAGTTCTGAAGAATCGTTTAGCATCATTACATCCGTCGAGTACTTACCCAGTGAATCAGCTATACCATTAGCAATTATCTGACAATAAACATCATCAGATTCTGTAACCAAGCCTATCGAAAGGTTCTTTTTCAATGGCGTGTTTCTGTAAATAGTGTAGTCATCTATATTTCTTACACCTAATTGATGTTTGCATCCAGAAAACATAATTAGGGCTGAAAATAAGATTAATCCGATCAAATGACTTAGTTTAGTTCTTTGTGTATTCATTATATTTAAGTAGGTTAGGTTACTAAAGGCTGTAATAACTAGAACCAATGTAAACAATTGGTTTGGTTAATTGTGACAAGTGTAAAATATGCCAATTTAGTTAGCGTCTAGCCGGGAATTAGCTTTTCTAGGTTGGCTTAAATGATCTTGTAAATTCAATTGTTTTTATTTTGTTTTCTTCACTTTTTGTAGTCGTTTTCACATGCGATAGACTTACTTTTCGGCAAATCCTAGAGATAGTGGTTAGGGTAAAGCATGTTGCACGCCTCTTGCCGGGTACCGTACAGACCTTACTGGAAAACTTTCCGCAGCTAAGCCGCTTGTGCCAAACTACTGTTTTGCTCCTTCAGCAGATGACTGCCAAAGCGGTGCAAGTTGTATGCGAGGATTGCGTGATCAGTGGGAAAATGCACGTTGCTCTCAAAGGCATAGCTATCGACTTTGATCGACAATCCGGCATCATTGTTTTTAATCATTTGACCGCTATGACGAGCAATAACGGTATTGATTGCTTCAAGGAGCAGGCAACGTTTTCCTTCAAAGTGCTTAACTTGAGATGCAGTGTGGTGTCAAAGGCGGGCTGACCGAGAAGTTGGCACCCCAGTTAAATCGTAATTGGCGATGTGGCGCAAATGATCGTAGTTTAAGTCCAGAGTCAATCGAATCACTCCGAGCACCAGGATTCTCCAGAGATCCATGCCGGTCGTCCTTTTGAGCGATTGTTGCTCAGCAGCCACTCTTCAAGGAGTCTAAACAACTCACGACTAACCTGCGTGTGGTGAATACCCATTGCAACGCTACCAGAGTGGGAGGCAGTTCACCGCGTGTGCGGGTGGGGGGATTTAGAATCTTTGTCTCATTGCACCAACCTTGACACAGAGTTGGCCAGATTAATCGCGAATAATCCTGTGTTTTAGCGTGTTTATGAGCTTTGTCGGTCAATATTGACAAACATTCGGCCTACGAGATGCAGCGCAAAATGTTATATTTAGAGAGAATTAGGCATTTATGGCCAGACGCTAACTACAGAGTAAAGCAGGAAAAATTTTTTTCCTGCTTTACTCTGTAGTTATTACTTTCTAATAAATATTTATAACATCAACTATAAGAAGCCAACAAAAAAAGCAAAAACGGTGTTTGATGCTCCAAAGGTCGCACAAACAAAAAGATTAATAGATCAAAAAAAAGAACTTAAAACTGGTGCAGCAGCCAAGAAAGTTTTTAATGGATACAATGAAGTTTATACGATGGCTGCGAGCCAGATAACTTTTCCAGATGAGGCTAAGCTTGAGGCCATGCATAAATTTGTTAGTCTCATTGTACAATTGGAAGAAAAATTTTGGGATAATAGTGAAGTAGCAACACTTGGAGTTGCATTTGGATTGAAAAGTGAGGCTGTTGCTACAAAACAAAAAATAAAGGCATTCTATTTCTCGACCATTTCTGCGCCTTCGGGCGAGAAGGCGATGCCAGGCTCGAGCTTCAATTTTCGGGTTATATTCAAAAAGGTCAAATCACCCATGGAACGACACAACATGTAGCGATGATCATCGTGCATTTCGGCAAGTTCGTTTCGCAACTGATGGACTTTTTTTGCGCTGGAAATCTGGTCACAGCGCATACAATCACGTAACTGCCGTACGCGATGGAGTGCAAATTTGAGTCTCCGACGCATAAGAGCACGTTCCTCGCGTTGGTACTGTCGGCCCGTTTTTCGGTTAATTAGCTCTTTGCAGAGCTTAACAACCGGGGAATTGTTATCAAAATATTGTGGCAGATAAAGATTACAATGGCCTTCGTAACATTGCTGGTCAAAGTCGATGGCCCGCACCCGATATTGAGTCTCTTCAAAGTCTGGCGTAACCTCAATAACGTAGTTGTAGGAACGCATATCTCCAAGAAGTCGAATGAAACAGCGTTCGTTAAATTTGATAAATTCCTTTGCCAGACGAACCTGGTTAATATCATTGTTCGGGAGGTAGTCGCGAATGAAGTTGTCGCCGGGAATACCGATGATGTGTTCTTCGATTAACGTGTCGCCGTCTACCAGGAAGTTGATCTGATTGGGTGAAAGCAGTTCTTCCAATTCAAGGCCATAGACACGCGAGGCATCGGCTTTTTTTACGTAGAAGTAATCGTGATTGTCATTGTATTGGTTGACTATGCGAACACGGAGAGGATTGGTATTGCCAAAGGTGCAGAAATCGACCCGATCGATGTAAAGATTGTCCAGTATGGATTCATCTCCACCAGAACGAAGAATTACATAGATGCGTTTAAGGCCTTCGTAAAGTTCCCTTCCATATTGTTGCTCGTAGATCAAGGTCTGCCAGAGTGTGTCCTCTCCTTCCTTATCCATGAGTGGGAAACTGTCTTCGTACTTGAGCAAATCTTCGTAGCGGACTGGCAGATCGATGCTCCTATGGAAGACATGCAGATACTCCCGGAAAAGATCATTGATTGGGAAAAACTTTTTTCGCCTCTGAGTAGTGTTTTGCTTCATGACGTGAATCAATATTAGATGCTACATGTTTGGACACGGAACCTTGGATATTCAATGCTCCAAAATAATTTATTTTAGTGTTGAATGTCTATTTAAAGTCGTTGTTTGTTGAAAGTGGCCGGGTCCTATGCAATGGCGGACTGGTTCACACCGTCAGGTCCGGAAGGAAGCAGCGGAAACCTAATCCACATGTGCCGTAGGGTGCCTGGCCACTTTATTTTTACCGGAGAGGAAATTTGTTCGCCCGAGTTGATGCCAATTTTGAAAGGTCCAAAAAAGTCCCTTGCAACTTTCTAAAAACCAAAGCTTTTCTTGTATTTGTTTATGGAAAAAAACTATCAGGTAATTGCAAGACGCTGGCGTCCTAAGCAGTTTGGTGAACTGGTTGGGCAAGACCACATTGTGCGTACGCTGCGTAATGCCATTGATACCAAACGTATTGCCCATGCTTATTTATTTGTCGGGCCACGTGGTACTGGAAAAACCAGTACAGCGCGTTTGTTTGCAAAAGCTCTTAACGCTGAGGGTGGCCCATCCGTAACACCGGACAATGAATCCGAAATTAGTCAGGCAATCATGAACGGTTCCTGTATGGATGTCATTGAAATTGACGGCGCTTCAAATAATAGTGTCGATCAGGTGCGCAGTTTACGTGAAGATTGTCAATATGCGCCTGCTCAGTGCACTTTCAAAATTTACATTATTGACGAGGTTCACATGCTTTCTCAGGCGGCCTTCAATGCTTTACTGAAGACACTTGAAGAGCCTCCAGAGCATGTTAAATTTTTCTTCGCCACTACTGAAGCTCACAAAGTACTGCCGACAATCGTCTCTCGCTGCCAGCGATTTGAGTTTCGACCTATATCAGACAAAGTAATTGCAGAAAAGTTGGCGGAGATTGCCAAGGCGGAAGGTATTGAAGTGGAGGAAGAAGCGCTTTTATCTATCGCTCGACTGGCTAACGGAGGTATGCGTGACGCACAATCCATTCTAGATCAAATGATTTCATTTTGTGGTAACCAGCTTACCGACGACGATGTGTTGGACGTTTATGGTTTGGTTTCCGGTGAGCGTATTGCGGAATTAGCCAAGGCAATTGGTTCCCAGGATTATTCGGCGATTATCACTCTGGTCGATACTTATTCGGATGAAGGGCGCGATTTGTTTCGCGTGCTCCAGGACCTTCAGGCCCATATTCGCACTATTTTACTCGATGCGATTCAAAAGAATGGAAGGAGCGATCAATTGGGAAGGTCGCTCACAACAGAGTCTATCATGCGAATTCTGGATGCTTTGCATCGCGGTGAGACTTACGTCCAAAGGGGTCTTTCTGAAAAGGCTAACTTTGAAGTGGTACTACTGAAAGCTGCTGAAGAGTCACAGTCGCGGGCAATCGATAGCTTGATCAAGAAACTGGCAGATGCAGGGGCAAGCGTCCCTGAAAAAAAAAAGCTTTAACACCCGCGATTGATACCAACGTATCAATCAAGCCTGAGAGTTCGCCACAACAGTTATCCGTTACGACTTCAAAAGTTGTTAAGAGTGATCCAGTTGACGATTCTTCGCCAGTAGCCAGTGGAGACAAAGATCATTCCGTAAAAATTACGATTGAGGATGCAGAGCAGCAAATTGGGGAAGAAGTCCTTTCTTCGCTTGCCGCGAGGTTCAACGGCAAGCTCTCTCAAGTGCGTCCGCTTGACGAGAAAGATCTGATTTTTTGACGGTGATCCATTTGTAGCTCACCATTAATGAGATATATGTATTTTACTTGCTGAAATCAAAGTTCTTACATTGCGCGTGCTGACGCATGTAATGATCTATAAGTACAAGCGCCGCCATCGATTCTACGATTGGTACTGCTCGGGGGACGACACAGGGATCGTGGCGGCCACGTCCCATGAGTTCGGTTTCTTTGCCCTGTTTGTCGACAGTGCGTTGGCTCTGTAAAACTGTTGCAGTTGGCTTAAAGGCGACTCGAAAGACCAGTTCTTCACCATTGCTGATACCACCTTGGACGCCACCGGATCGATTGGTCTCCGTGCCTATTTTTCCATCTTTATTAACAAAAATATCATTGTGCTCAGAACCAAGTTTTTGACTGCCGGCAAAACCGCTACCAATTTCGAAACCTTTGGTCGCCGGAATCGAGAGCATAGCCTTTGCCAAGTCAGCCTCAAGGCGATCAAAGACTGGAACTCCCAGTCCAACTGGTAAATTGCGGACGCGACATTCAATAACGCCACCAACGGAATCACCTTTTTTCCGAACAGATTTTATGCGTTCGATCATTTTTTCCGCTGTTTCAGTGTGTGGGCAGCGTACAGGAGTAGCTTCTACCGCTTCCAGAGTTGGAAAGGAGGTTTGTTCAGGCATTTCAATATCTTGTATACGCGTAATAAAAGCACGTACGTCGACATTGCTGGTTAATTGAAGGATTTTTTTTGCAATTGCTCCAGCCGCTACACGACCGATTGTTTCGCGGGCAGAAGAACGTCCGCCGCCTTCGTGATTGCGAACTCCGAACTTAGCCTGATAAGTGAAATCAGCATGAGATGGACGAAAAGCATTCTTCATTTCTGAATAGGCAGATGGCCTTTGATCACCGTTGGGCACATAGATACCTATCGGGGTTCCAAGCGTGTAACCTTGATAGACGCCGGATACGATGGTAGCTTGGTCGCTTTCCTTACGTGGGGTGGTAATATTGCTCTGGCCAGGTCGCCGTCGATCCAGTTCAACCTGGATGTCTTCGGCTGTGAGTGGTAATTGAGGAGGGCAGCCGTCAACAACAACGCCGATGCCGCCGCCGTGACTCTCACCCCAGGTAGAGATGCGAAAAAGTGTGCCGAAAGAATTGCCCATTGGCGCGTAAATGATTGTTAAATGTGAAGGTCGGACAGAGCTATTTCACTTGCTGAAATTAGAGATGAGAAAATGATCCGTTTGAATAAAGTCAATATCATGACTGGCTTTACTTCCGTATGTAGATGGAAGGCGCCCTTGTGCTACTGTTGAGCGCTATGCGTACTTTTTTACGATTTGCGTAAATTTTCTGAAAGATGGGTTTTCTGTAGAGCCGATTAGGCTGTAAAAGATGGTTTCTGATGGGAGCACATATGCGTCCATCGCAAGCAATTGCTGAATCGCTGGTTTTCTGTCTTCTGCACGACGTTCACTGATACAATCTGAGAGCAGAGTGACACTTAGTTCATCTCCCAATGCTTGAACTGCTGTCTGGTAAATGCATATGGGCGTCTCGATTCCCAGTAACAGTAAGTGATCTAGGCGACTCTGCTTGATCCAATTGCTGAGCCCTTGCGCTTCCATTGCCGAAAAGGTATTTTTGCTAAATGTGGGTGTGTTATCTGCCAGAATTTTTTGGATGCTGGCAGTGGTGTGGCCCAGCTTTTCCGGAAGCTGTTCAGTCACAGCGGTAGCGCAGCCGAGCAAATTTGCCGCTTCAATCGCAAGGCAAGTTCGCCTCAATAAATAGTCACGATTTGGGATTGCTTTCAGAAATGCGTCCTGAAAGTCGATCAGTAAAAGGCCAAGGTGATTTGCAGGATTAGTCATTTTGTAAACTATCAATTTGTTAATAAACGCTAAATATTAAACAGTAAAAGTTCAAAAGCTTGATTTTTACTCGCAAGCCTACGCGTATTTTTCTTTGGCAGGAACCTGTATGATCGACTGATCCTCCACGATATAGGCAGTCAGATGACCTCCGTAAACACAACCGGTGTCAATCCCTATGGATCCGGGACGTTTGAATACCTCTGGGCGTGAATTGTGACCGTAGACGATGAATGGATCTCCCTTCCAACTGTCTTCCCATGGGAATGTTTCAGATGCTCCATCTGGCTTTATAAAATCTCCATTAGTGTCGATTGAACGTATTTGTGTTATCGTATCGATGTCTTGTTTATGCCAAGGGGTTTTTGGCAGGAAGCCGGCATGTACGATAACGGTTTTACATTTTGGTATGCTTATGTGTGGTGGCAGCTTTTTGAGAAATTTCCAGTCTTCTTTCGTCAGTTGCTCTAAAGTGTCGTGATCGTAGTTTCTAAGATGGTCTGAGATTTTCCCTTTTTTTGAACGCAGCAGGCGAACTTCGTGATTACCCAGGACTGGTTGTACGTTGTAGCTACGGGCAAGTTTAAGAACTTTATGGCTGTCAGGTCCCCGATTAATCAGGTCTCCTACCTGAAAAACGCGATCTTTAGTCCTTAATTTTAAATTTCTTAGAAGTGTTTCAAACTCCTCAGCACAACCGTGGACATCACCGATAACTATCGTTCGCCGCATGATCTCAAATTCTTCGATAAGTGTGCTTGTGCAAGATAAAATCACATTACACGATAGATAAGATTTGTAAGATATTGAAATTCAAAATCTTAATATTTTTTAAGTGGCACAAAAAAGCCTTAACATGCTCAAGATGCCCTAAGATGGGGATTCTGTTATTAAAACTTCATCAGCTATTCGCCACTCCGTTTAAGTCGGTGGGCTTCGTTAATGGGGTAAAGATTGAGGGGTTGGCAAAAAAATGCCATTGCATCGCATGAATTAACATAATTATCTATGTATTTTCTCGGGTCAAAAGTAACAACATGACTTTGCTATTTATCCGAAACAATATTGATAATAGAATTCTAAATTAAGGTATCTAATTATGGCTAATGAAGTATACGCACAAACTCTTTCAAACGATGTAAAAAACAACAATGTCAAGTTCGCAGAGAATCTGAAAACTGAAACTACGTTGTGTTTGTTTCTTACAAAGAATCCTAAAGATTTCTGGATAGTAGTAACAAAGAGGGATATACCCAATTACGAAGAATTATTTATGCATTTAAAGAAGCTGAGGCTTCCAAATATTGAATCATATAGAAAAATCTATGCGTATGCTCGAAAGACTGATTTAAACAATTTTGAGTTTCAGATTTTTAAGGATCAGGACATGTCAGGATTTCCTGAAGACGACAAGTTGATGAAAATATTCGGTTCAGAAGCTAAATACGATTTAAAGACTGTCGAGATGCCTGATGAAGCTGAAAGGGTGAATTTAGTAATAAATTAGCATGAACCGAAGCTAGGTAAATCGCTCTGATCCAAATACTAAAAAAGTAGATATGCTCTACCGTATACCCTAGAAGTGTTAGTGGACTGGGAAAAAACATACGGTCTCGAGGATCTTCAATCAAAAGCATTTACCGGCTCTTCACTCGCTGTCGTCGGACATCCGATCAAGCATTCAATCAGCCCGGCGATGCACAACGCCGCGTTGGCAAGTCTGAGTAAAACGGATGGTCGTTACAAAGACTGGACTTACTATCGCTTTGACATTCATTCAGCGCAATTATCTGAGGCCTTGGCGTTGTTCCGCCGACATGGGTTTCGTGGTTTGAATCTTACAATTCCGCATAAGGTTCAAGTACTCGAACTTATCGATCAAATTGCCCCCGAGGCGAAATCCATGGGCGCAGTAAATACTCTGGTTTTGAATGATACTGGTTACTATGGCTTAAATACTGACGGTTATGGATTGGAACGGGGCCTTGAACAGGATTTGGAAAGCACATTTGCAGGGGCTAGCGTGATAATTCTGGGCGCCGGGGGCGCTGCACGTGCAGCTGCGGTTCAAGCAATTTTGTCCGGCGCAGTGAGGTTGTATATGGGCAATCGCTCGAAAGAGCGGTTAAAGAATCTGATCGATATGCTTGAATCACTTGCAGATCAGACAGAAATACAATTGTTCGAACTGGATACATTGCCACATTATCTGCCGGAATCGGGTATTGTGATCAATGCGACTGCTTTGGGCCTAAATCGTGAAGATCCAGCTCCGATCAATATCGCTCAGCTTCCGGAAAATTGGAAGGTGTACGACATGATTTATAATCCATCAAAGACATTATTGATGAGGCAGGCTGAAGATCGTGGCTTGAAAACGGCGAATGGACTCTCCATGTTGGTTCATCAAGGAGCGAAGGCACTGGAGGCTTGGACTCATAGTACGGTAAATGCAGATGTAATGATGGAAGCGGCCTTAAGAACCCGTTTATGATCTTTCACAGACCTTCTCCCCTCTGTAATCATCCTCATAGACATGCCAGATTCTACGAACTTTAGATTAAACCTTAGTCGTCGGCCTCGTCGTATGCGACAAACTCAGGCAATAAGATCGCTCGCAAATGAGACGGACTTGCGAGTTCGTAATCTGATCCAGCCGATTTTTGTCATCGATGGCGAAGGCGCTGCTGAGCCGATCGAGTCGATGCCTGAGATTGCACGACTTACAATTCCGTTAATTATAGAAGAGTGCAGGGAGTTATTGAAGCTTGGAATCTCAACGGTAGCGCTTTTTCCAAAACTTGAAAGCTCTTTGAAGGGTGATGCAGGCCGTGAAGCGCTAAATCCCGATACGCTTGTTTTGCGGGCGATTTGCGCTTTGAAGGAAGAATTGCCGCAGATGTCAGTAATTGCAGATATCGCTCTGGATCCTTATACAAGACATGGCCACGATGGATTGTTTGACTCAATGACAAATGACTTGGCCAATGATGCAACTGTTGAAATTTTGACCGAAATGGCAGTTCTTGCATCTGAAGCAGGAGCCGATTTTGTGGCGCCTTCGGACATGATGGACGGTCGAGTAGGGGCGATTCGTGCTGCTTTGGATGACAACAATTTTGAGCGAACAGGTATTATTGCATATTCAGCTAAGTTTGCCTCATCTTACTACGGCCCATTTCGTGATGCGGTCGGCAGTGCTGTAAGTGATCATGCGCCTTATCTTGACAAGCAGACCTATCAGCTAAGTCCGGCCAATCGCCGTGAGGCCTTACTGGAGATCGCTCTTGATGAGGCAGAAGGCGCTGACGTGTTAATGGTGAAGCCAGCTGGAATGTATCTTGATATTATCCGGGATGCGCGTGAGCGAACTAATTTGCCTTTGGCTGCGTACCAGGTTTCCGGAGAATATGCGCAGATACACGCAGCTGCAACGCATGGTTGGCTGGATTTGAAGCGTTGTCGGGATGAATCGCTGATTGCTATTCGCAGAGCTGGCGCTGATATGATTTTGACTTACTTTGCTCGTGCCTTTGCCGAAGATCAGATCAGGGGAGCATAGCGACTTGTTTTACCGGTTTCTACGCTTCTTCATGAGTTGGTGACGTTTTGCCAGTTCGCGCATGTCTATTGCGAGATCATCCTCTTCAAAGATTTCCTGGCCGATAATGCTCTCAATTACGTCTTCTATTGTGAGTACACCTGAAATAGTTCCAAATTCGTCAACAGTAATTGCCAGTTGCTGGTGGTGCTTGAGGAAGGTTTGCAAAGCACTTTCAGCAGTTGCTTTATCAGGAATAAAGAGCGCCTCTTGAGAAAGTTCTGCCATATGTAGGTGGTCATCTCCTTTTGCTTTGGCACCTAAAATATCACGACGACGAACCACTCCGGTAATGTTTTCGTTTTCCTCATGATAAACTGGAATGCGCGCGAAGGGTAGGTTGTTTTCCTTTTCGACCAATGAGCCTACGGTTTCAGTATCTTCTACGGAGTAAACGACTGTACGTGGAGTCATTATTTCGTGCACCAGAACATTATCAAGCCGCAACGTGTTGTTGATCATCTCGTGTTTGTTTGATGTGAGCGTGCCATCCTTCGCGCTTTTCTCTGCAAGCAGCAAAATTTCTTCCTGATTGTTAGTTTCTGTCTGAGTTGGTTTAAGTAAGATGCGGACCACAATAGCGACAAATCTGGACAGAGGCGCCATGCTTGAGCAAATGACCGTCAACGGATAAATAAGTATGGGCTGAAGCGCAGGACGATAGATTACGCCCATGTTTTTGGGTATGATTTCAGAAAACAACAGAATCGCGACGGTCATCACTGACGATATTTTGATTAGGATATTGGTGTCTTCCGGCCATATTTTTACTGCAAGGCCACCTACAATGGTAGCTCCAAGAGTGTTAGCAATCGTGTTAAGGCTCAATATAGCGGAACTGGTTTCTTCCAGCTCCAGTTTATAGCGTTCCAACTTTGAGCCTCGCTTAGGATATCTTTTTTTAAGTCCTTCGATTTCAGCTGTGGTTGTGCTGAGTATCATGGCCTCAAGGATAGAGCAAATTCCCGATACTCCAATCGTCAAGGTGGCTGCTAAAACAAAAATTAAGATCATTTTTCGGTTGTACCGACTTCTAGTTATCTAACAACTTGAATAGATGCTATCTTGACTTAGGCAAATACTCCTATTCAGAATATTCAATAATTATTTAAAAATGAGGTATCTGTTATTCCACCTTCTTCAATCGATACTCCTGATACAATGAGCGAATTACCTAAAGATTTACTGTACACCAAAGATCATGAGTGGATTCGACTACAGAGTGATGAAACTGCTGTTGTCGGAATTACTGATTACGCTCAGGAGAGTCTGGGTGATATCACCTTCATTGAATTCCCGGAGATCGGTTCTGTATTTGAAAGCGGTGATGTTTTTGGTGTTGTTGAGTCCGTTAAGGCTGCCTCGGATCTATATATGCCGCTGAGTGGTGAGGTTCTTGAAGTGAATAAAGCGGTTAACGATGCGCCGGAACTAGTGAACAAGAGTGCTTTTTCCGAAGGTTGGCTGCTCAAGATCCGTGTTTCAGACAAGTCGCAAATTGAAGACTTGATGAGTTCTGATGAATATGCCTCAATAATTTGATTGATTGAGCCTCGAATTCGTTTTGATTCATTGATTCAAAGAATAGCTTTGCAAGTCACATTCTCTAGTTTGTAGCGTGCCTCCATCTTGCTAAAATCATTTTGCCAGTTGCATCCATGAACGTATCCAGAAGACTAATTGTTAATTGTGGGGCTAGCAAGGTAATAGCTGCGGAGGTCTCTGTCGATGACGGAAATCTGCAAATTGACCGGCTGGTTACAGTTGATTTGGTTTACGACGTCTCTAATGAAGAGGCTTTTTTACCCTGCGTCAGTGATGCCTTGAAGACTTTATCGAAGGAACATGGTTTTTCGGGCCATGCGACATTGATCATACCTGGGAATTTTGTACTTACGAGGACGATTCACATACCGCATATCGAGGAGTCAAAGCGTAAACAGATAATTGCTTTTGAGGCACAACAAAATATTCCATATTCATTGGATGAGGTCGTCTGGGACAGTCAGGTGGTGAGCGATGACGGCGTCGAAACAGAAGTTCTGTTTATCGCTGCAAAGTCTGAAATTGTTAATCAATTGTGCGGATACATGCTTTCTGCAGGATTTCAGGTTAGCAAAATTAGCGCTGCGACTGTGCTGGATTACAACACGGTACAATTTGCCTATCCGGAGTTGAGCGAAGATGTTTTATTAATTAATATAGGTGCACGCTCAACGAATCTTCTTTTCTGTAGTTCCGACAGCTTTTACATTCGTAATATTCAGCTGGGCGGCAACTCGTTAACTCAAAACATAGCAGATAGTCTAGGGCGTTCTTTCAGCCGTTCAGAGCAGATCAAACACAAGTTCTTCAACGAAGTTGAGCACCTCGATGACGATGATGCCCGCGTCAAAGCGCTGAATAGCTGTGGCGAATCTTTCATGCAGCGCATGAGCCAGGAGATTACACTTTCGATTGTCAATTATAAGCGACAGAACAAGGGCAGGGCTCCAAAGCAGATATTATTAAATGGTCGCGGGTCGCTTCTCAAAGGGCTTTCGGAAAAGCTCACCGAAGCGCAAAAAATAAAAGTAGATCTTTTTGACCCACTAAAAAATGTATCTCTGGAAGGCGCCATTGATGTCGAAACAAATGTTTTACTTCTACAAACAAGTGAAATTATTGGCGAGGCTTGCAATGAAATGGTTCCCCATCCATGTGGAATCAATCTTCTCCCTGAGATGGTTAAGGATGGTCTCGAATTTTCTCGAAAAAAACCGCTTATTCTGGTCGCCGCCGCCTGCTTCGCTCTAGCATTTTTGCCACCGTTTGTGAGTTTTAAGATGGCCAATGCTTTGTATGCCGACAACGTCGAAATGATCCAATCCGGTCTAAGACCGCTAGTGGAAAAGCAAGACGAAATTCGTCGGTACCAGGAAAAGTCTGAAGCGCTCAGTCAATCAATTAAGCGTGTAGAAGGTTTGGTAAATTCAAAGTCTAATTGGATACGTTTTTTTGCAGACTTACAAAAAAGTTTGCATCAAGCAGAAGATGTTTGGATCGACAGTCTGGATGTGTCGCGAAATAAGGCCGAAGGCAACGAATCATCCTATGAAGTTGTTCTTCAAGGTCGTCTTTTGGTGCGGGAGGCAGTTAACGGATTGGATAATATTGATGAGGATGCTTTGTCAGGTCAGATAAAGAGTCTACGTGCCAGTTTCGAGGATTCGGAATTTATAATTTCATCCCACTCGCCAGTCGTTGTATTTACCAATCTAAATAAAGGATTGTTCGTACTTCCTTTCAGCATTAATTTGGTAGTAGACCCAACGAAGCCTCTTTGAGTGTTATGGAATTATTTAAGCGCAATCTTTCCTTTTTCCTTTTCTGTATTGGTGCAGTATTCACAGCAATTGCGCTGATAGTGCTCACATTTTTTGAGGCACAGAAGCTTGCTCAGGCAAAAGCTCGAGTTGACAGTGCCGATGGACAGATGAAAGCTATGATGTTTGCAAACCCATCGCCCACTAATAAAAATGTGAAGGCAGCACGGTCAAACTTGGAAAGCCTGCAAGCAAGGTTGGAGAGTACTTATCAAGAACTTCAAAAAGGCGCTTATTTTGAAACCAATGATGATGGTGTGAGAGTTATCTCTAGTATTCTTCGATATATTTCTGACTACAAAAAGCAGGTAAATAATCATACCGACTCAAATTCTCTCTCGGCGCCAATAAAAGTGCCTAATCAGTTTGCTTTTGGATTCGAAGAATATTTTCAGTCAACGCGTATACCCGAGGGTGAAATCGTACCCTTTCTCGATAAGCAACGCCAGATATTGAGCTACATTCTAGATAAACTAATTGATGCTGGGCCAAGCAGCATTCAAGCGGTCAAACGCCAGGGGTTTCACAACTCCGACGGTAGTAAAGGGTTTAAGATTGATCCTGCCATCTCAGCGCGCGTGCCGGATGCAATAGACACAATTGCGTTTCAAGTAATATTTACAGGGTATACACCGACACTCCGAAAATTTTTAAATAGCCTGGCTTACTTTCAATTGCCTGTGGTCGTTCGCAGTGTTGAAGTTAGTCGTGTTAGTTCAAAGTCCAAAGGTCGGTTGAAGAAGATTTTTAGCCGGGAATTCGAGACGAAAAACAGCGGCGACAAAACTCCTGTTATTTCCGAAGTCGAGTCCCTCTTTATGGTGACACTCGAGTTCATTGAGGTCATCAAACCAGCAGACTCTAAAGTTGAAACCTTCTAGATTAAAATGAAATTTTCATATGAAAAGTTACTGTTGGGTTTCGGAGGGTTAGCGCTTCTGGTTGGAATCCTATTTTATGTCGTTAATATTAAAAAAATCTCTACCAACGCAGCAGATTTTGCCCAGATAGGATCTAATCCATACCAACTGATACCAGTCCCGGTTTTCGATGAAACAACAGCAGTTTGGCCAAATGCAGAAGAGCAAGCTACCGGTGAGCTTTATGATGTTTTTACGCCGCCAGCCATTTGGGTCGACGAAAATGGGACGTTTATATTTAGGTCGCCGATTGATAACCAATTGCCTATTCCCTTCGGTGTTTATCTTGCTGAACTCCGTAAAGAGCCTTATCGGATTCAATTAGAGGGTTACGTAGAAGAGGATTTTAACGATGCGAAGAAGAGTGTACTACTCCTCTATGACGAAGAGAAAAAAGAGCGAATAAGGGCACGGGTCGGCCAATCTATTAAGAAGCACGAATTTTCGGTTTTTGATTTTACGATCGATCGAATTCAAGATTCAAATGGGATCGTCAAACTGGCGGTTGCAACAATTTTGGATTTCCGCGATGGCCGCCGGATTTTCCTGACGCACGGGGAACGTAAATACAAAGAAAATGCAACGGTTGTTATGCGCTCCGAAGAAGATGCATCATTTGAGATCGAAATTAATCAAAAAACGCCGTTCGAGTTCAGTACTGTAACTGCAAAGTATGTCCTTGAAGAAATAAATCTTGGAGAATCGTTCGTAACCGTCAGGAAACTTGGGAGTGGAGATCTTGAATCAGAAGTTAAAAAATTATTTCTTAAAAGAGAAGGGAGCCTCAAAAAAACTTCCAAAAAATCACTTGAAACAGAGTCAAATGCTGGTAAGCAGTCATTTAATTTTGAATTTTAACTATTTAAACCAATGGCTATATACTTAACCAAATATGAATAAAAAACTCACAACATATAAATTCATCACAGCCTTTTTGGCAGGTGTATTTGGATTATCAATCTTTGCAATGCCGCAAATTGCAAGCGCACAGAATACTGCTGAAAAAATTCAGCTAATGGCAGCAGCTCTACGTGCACGCGATGCAGGAGATCTTGATTTGGCACAAACGAAAGCAGAGGAGCTCATAAAAATTGCTCCAAATGATGAAAATGCCAAGCGTTTGTTTGATTCCATCAATCAAGAGATAGGTGATCAGGCTGTTGTTGAGTCGCCCGCTTCAGTTGAGCCCGTTGTAGAAAAATCCGCTTCAGTTAATCAAATTGCTATTAAGCCTGAGCCATCTGTTTCGGTTGACCAAATAGCCGTTGAATCATCAGACTCAGTTGATTCTGTCGTAGCAGCAGCGGTTGCGAACCAAAACAATAAGATTGAAGCTGCTCGGTTTGCTGTTTCTGAGGCGACTAAACTTGCCGAATTAGGCGCTTATGAAAGAGCTCTTGAAATGTTGGATGAAAAAAGTGCGAATCTAACGCTCAATACGAGCACAAAGTCGGTGCTTGTTGAAATTGAAAATGCCAGAAATACGGTTCTCTCCCTGCAGGCCGAAAGCGAAGATTTTCAACCGGGCCCTTATGATCTTTCGATTGAAGAGATTAGTCCGGATTATGTCACTCAAGGCGAAACCATTAGTGAATTGTTGAACCGTGGACGTGCTCAATACCTTAACGGAGATTATGATGGTGCTGCATCTACCTTCAAGGAAGTCGAAGCGCGTGATGCAAACAATGCTGAAGCAAAACTATTTCAAACCCGTATTGCCGAAATTTTGAGTGGAATACATAAACAAAATTTCTACAAAACGCGCGAGCAAATGCTCACAGAAGTCGACCAAAGTTGGGAGCGTCCAAAGGTATTTGATGTCGATAAGGAAGTTAGCGTAAATAAAGTGGATGACAGTGGAATTCTTAAGCAAATGAAGAATATAATCATTCCACAGGTTAATTTTTCCGGCATGGAACTGACACGGGTGATCGACACACTTTCTGAACTTTCAGTTGAATATGATCCATCGGGTCGCGGTGTTAACATTGTGCCTCTGTTTGATCCTAACGAAAGAAATCCTCGCGTTAACATTAGCCTGCGCAATTTGAATTTGGATCTTATCCTGAAATTTGTAACTCAGCAGGTTAATTTCGCCTACGATGTCGGTGGCGATGCAGTAACGGTTGACTACACGGATCAAAACGGTGGTGAGTCTTCAAACCTCACTGAGTTTTTCCCCATTTCCCGTGCCACTATCATTCGCATCGTCGGTATTCGTGGTGGTGCATCTTCGGTTCCATCCGCAGACCCTTTTGCTGAGCCCAAAGCCAGCGTTGATTCAAGTTCTAGTGATGACACCCAGGCAATGAAACAGTTTTTCCAAAGTGCAGGTGTTAACTTTGACTTGCCCGGTGCAGATCTTGCGTTCGATGGTGAGCAGCTCATCGTGACACAAACACCACGTAATCTGGAGCGCATGCGCGTGATCCTTCGTAACTATAACGAGGTCAAGCAAGTTGAAATCGAGGCTAAATTTCTTGAGGTTTCTCAGAGTGATATCGAAGAACTTGGTTTTGACTGGGAACTTAGAGATGACGATGGGGGTACTGTATTTCAGTTCGGCCCAAGGAATTTAGCAGGTGGCTTTGGACCAGCTATCGAAGAAAACTCTGTCAGAATTATAGAACGAGGCCTTTCGGCAGGAGGGACAACAAATACTATTGATGACAATGGAAATCCAGTAGAATCAACTTTCAGTATTGATGAACCTAGTTCAGACTTATCCGTACCTTTTCTTGCTCCAGTTTTACCAAATACTATTGATTTGGCATCTGACATAGTTACCAAAACATTCGAAAAGGGGCTTAGCTTGGGAGACTATGATGTTGATTTCGCTGTACGTGCATTATCACGCAAAACAGGTAGTGACTTGATGAGTGCACCTAAGGTCACTGTTCTTTCCGGCAAACGTGCCACAATTACAGTCGCTCAAGAGTTGCGCTATCCTGAAAGCTATGGTGACATCGAAGCAGAAGTATCTGCCGGTGTTGACGGTGGTGGTGGGTCTGGTGGGGCTGGTATTGCGATTACTGCTGGCACACCACAAGACTTTGTAACTCGTAACGTGGGCGTGGAAATGTCGGTTACACCTAATGTTCAGAACGACGATACAATTAGCCTTATCCTTGAGCCACGTGTGACTGAGTTTGAGGGTTTCGTTGAATATGGTGGACCCAGTGTCGCAATTCAGGGTGGCACTACAGCTACGGTACCGTCTGGATTTTTTCAGCCAATTTTTTCGACTCGTGAAATAACAACAGAGGTAACTGTCTTCGACGGCGCTACGATTGTTATGGGCGGTTTGACTCGTGATGAGGTAAAAACTA
>CAZUYZ010000166.1:0-22438 GCA_964624365.1 uncultured Puniceicoccaceae bacterium | reverse complement strand
CAAACTAATGCAACTGCTGGGAGCCTACGTAGAGGACAAACCGCTCAAACGGCTGATCGGCAGTTACCTGCGCGCGCCGGTACAAAATGCCGATGGAACACGTCAAAAGCGTGCCAAGGGAACGCCTCAGGGCGGGCCATTGTCGCCGCTGTTGGCGAACATCTATCTGGATCCTCTGGACAAAGAACTGGAGCAAAGAGGGCTGTCGTTTGTGCGTTACGCCGACGATATTGCGATCTTTGTGAAAAGCGAACGCTCAGCCGATCGCGTCCTGCACGGAGTCATTGAATGGATAGAAAAGCACCTGAAAGTACCTGTAAACCGGGAGAAAAGCGGAAGTGGGCCGACCGAAAAGAGTACGTTGCTGGGCTTTCGGATCAACGCCAAAGGGGAAAGTTCAATCGCCCCCAGAAGCATAGATCGCCTGAAAGCTCGCGTGCGCGAACACTGGGAGGCTCGACAAAACCTGACCAGCAAAGAACTACGTGACCAATGGCAGCGTTTCATCGTTGGCTGGTGGAATTACTTCAAATTGGCGGACTGTCAATGGGGAGCCACTGACCTAAGCGGGTGGATGCGCCGTCATATGCGCAAATGTATCTGGCTTCGTTGGAAAACTTGGCGGGGAAGGCGTAACGCGCTGAAACGCCTTGGAATCCGAGGCAAAGAACTAGGCATCGCATACACAGGCAAAGGAGCCTGGCGAATAGCTAGTAGCCCAGTTTTGCACCGAGCACTCAGCAACAAAATCCTCAAACGTTATGGCTTTATCTTACCATGGGACTTCGCATAGGCATTAGATTCCTTCAAATGACCTAAGCCGGGTTCAACCGCCGGATGCGGAAAACCGCATGTCCGGTGGTGTGGAAGGCTTGCGGGGCAAAATCCCCGTGAGCCCATCCGATCCTACCCCGCAGAAAAACCACATCTGCAGGTCAATATGATTAAATTTATCGCTTGAATTTAAATGTACCATGAGCATTTTACATTTTTTCCAATTTTAAATCTATGGGAGCATTATTTATCAGTCTTTTAACGTTAATCCTTATCTTGATCTCTGTATTCGTGGTACTGCTTGTTCTAATGCAGCGTACTAGCCAGAGCGGAGGTATGGGTGCAGCCCTTGGAGGTGGCGCTGCCGAATCTGCCTTTGGTTCGGATACAAATAATGTTCTAACCAAAGGTACTATTTACTGTACAATAGCTTTTTTCTTGGTATCTCTGGGCTTATTTCTGATCTACCAGTCAAGAGCGGCTGAGCGAACTAAGACGTTTAATCCGGAGGAGTTGATCAGCGCTTCCGAGCCGGGTTCTGCTCAAAATTTATCAACAGAGCTTGAAAATAGTTTAACCACTCTGGAAGATGTAACAGCAGGCAAATCTTCCGAGTTGATTGGTGGGGCTGAGGCTGCATCGCAAGAAGCACTGAAAAACTCAGACATCTTGAACGAGGCCTCAGGCACACCAGTTGAAGCTACAGCTCCGACTTCTGAATAAGTGTACCGGAGCCTGAAATCAGCTTTTCCCGCACTTTATTTGACAGTTGTACTGTCAGTTTTTTTTCCGTGGGTGAGTACGGCTCAGCGGACAACACAAAATGAGGTGCGCACGCGTGTAATGGAGCGCCTAAATGAGGAGGAAGCTGCTCAGCTTCTAGCCTCCTTCAGAATGCAGGCCCTGGAAGAGAATTTTTGTTTTCAATTTCAACTGGAGCACAAGCCTCGGCGTGGCCGCACCGTTCGCTACAAAGGTATTATGTACGGTTCTCGTAATGAAAAAGGCCCCATTAGCCGGTTAAAGTTATATCCAGACAAAATTTCTGAAGAGTCCTCAGGATCGCTTTCACCTGTTGAGATGATTGTGCAAAATGGACCCGTACCCAAAGTCTGGATACGACGTCAAAGCACGGAAGCATTTACTCTGATCAAAGACGGTTCGATGTTTGAGCCTATCTTTGAAGGTGTCCTCTACTCGCCATTCGATTTACAGATGCCGTTCATTTTCTGGGATGATCATACTTACGAAGGTCCCTCTCGCGTGTTAAGCCGAATTGGGCATAAATTTTTGATGTTTCCGCCGGAGGATTCCTTGGCTGAGCGCGAAGGAATTAATGCTGTGCGTGTTTCGGTCGATGATACTTACTACGCATTGCTTCGCGCAGAAGTTTTGCAGGATGATAAAAAGGTGCGGTCCCGTTTCACCGTACGTGGCATTAAGAAGATTCAGGGTCTCTATATTGTAAAACAAGTTGAGCTGAAAAATCTAATTACAAAGGATACTACAGACTTCAAAGTAAAAGCTGCCTGCCTTGGCCTGCAGTACACAGCAGCCATGTTTGATCCTGAAAAGCCGGAGGAGCCACCCGAGACTTCTACAATACCATTTGAGATTTTATAGATTGCTTTCAATCTTCATGTCACCTCAGGCTTGCCTTGTTTTTATAGAAGGTTTGATTTGAATTAAGCATTGTGAAAGCTGCCTAAACAACCACCAAAGCGAATTCCGATAATGACAAATAAACAAACACTGTCCAGCTGGGCCACCAACATCTCCCCCTCTCCAACACTCGCTGTTGATTCAAAAGCAAAAGCGCTGAAGGCCGCCGGCGAGGATGTCTGTGGGTTTGGCGCCGGCGAGCCCGACTTTGACACACCAGAATTTATTAAAGAGGCCTGCATTCAAGCGCTGCACGAGGGTAAGACTAAGTACGCGCCAACGCCTGGTATACCCGCCTTACGCGAGGCGATCGCGGACCAGTATCGTAACAACAATAAAGTGGACGGCGTTACTGCCGACCAAGTCGTCGTCAGTCCCGGCGGAAAGTTTTCCTGTTATCTGGCAATACTATCTGTAATCAGCCCGGGCGATGAGGTGATTATTCCCGCGCCGTATTGGGTGAGTTACCCGGAGATGGTAAAGCTGGCAGGAGGTATGCCCAAGACCCTTTTTGCTGGCCAGGAAAGCGGTTTCAAGATCACACCAGAGCAACTGCGCAAAGCCATCACTCCAAAAACGCGCTTACTCGTTCTCAACAGTCCGTCAAATCCAACAGGCGCCATTTACTTGCCGGAAGAATTGCATGCCTTAGTCGAAGTTGCTTTGGAAGCAGGCATTTACGTAATGTCTGACGAAATTTATGAGCATTTACTCTACGATAGTGTCCAACATGTGAGCCCTGCGTCTTTTTCAAAAGAAGCGGCAGATGTCGTGATAACCGTCGCTGGATTCAGTAAGACTTTCTCAATGACTGGCTGGAGGCTTGGAACCCTTATGGCGCCAGCTCCGATTGCAAAGGCGATAGCGAGTTTGCAGAGCCAGACCAGCTCAAATGCGACGACTTTTGCCCAGTACGGTGCATTGGCAGCTATGCAAAACTGGGAACAGTCCATGGGAGCAGTGAAAGGTATGTTGAAAGTGTTTGACCGTCGCCGCCTGCGTCTGCTGGAAGGATTGAATGCAATCAATGGGGTCAGCTGTACGCGTTCTCAGGGCGCTTTTTATCTATTTCCCAAAATACAGTTTAAAGGACTTTCGGATAGTGAATTTGCCGCACAACTACTGGAAGCTGAAAAAGTTGCTGTTGTGCCCGGCAGCGCCTTTGGGGCGGAAGGCTATATGCGTCTCAGTTATGCAACTTCCGACACTGTAATTGAGAAAGGCCTGGAACGGCTCGCACGTTTCTGCTCAGCGCTGTGATTTAGGTTCCAAAGCGTTGGAACTCGATCGGAGCGATATTTCATGTAACAAAATATCTAACTGCGCTTTGCCACCACGTAAACCCCTTCTACAGAAATTTCACGATGCCGTTAAAGTTTCAAGGGCACGGTTAGAGGCAAACGAAGCAGGCAATAGGAATGAAGATAAAAAATATATTTTGGGACGTGGATGGAGTTTTGGCAGACCTGAATTTTGCATACTTCAATTTCCTGAGAAATCATCCAAATTATCGGGATGATTACAAAGATTTGTCCTGGGAGGAGCTTGCGACTGTCTTGCCAATCAACCCTAAATATGGAGCACTTGAACTAAAAACCCATCCTTTGCGCGGGGAAGAAATGGATCGCGATTTTTGCCAGAGTTGGGATTTTTTTAGTAATCGGCCGCTTTATCCCGATGTAGTAAAAGTGCTGAAAGAGCTGCATGAGCTTGGTTATCGGCAATTTACACTGTCAGCTACATTTGATGTTGAAACCAAAAAAAAGCTGCTTAGCAGCCTGCTTTCTGAGGTTACAGACTTTCTGACGATAGAGTGTGTTCAACATGGCGAATTCATGCATGATACTGCCAAAGAGGATATGCTGAAGGTTTGTTTCAAAAAATATGATCTGGAGGCCAAAGAAACTCTATTGGTCGATGACAGAATATATAACCAATACGCTGCGATCAATGCGGGCGCTTCTCCGATCAGGCTCAGGTGCGAGTTTACAACCAATTTACCAGCAGAGATAAGTTGGATACCGGAATTCAAAACAGTTACAGAAGTTAAAAATTGGTTGATCGCTCAGTAAACAGGTGGGCGACCCAAAAACTCATGTTCAAGCCATTCAGAGAGTATCAGCGGATTGCGGTCTTCGGAGCCGGTGTAAGCGGTCGTTCAGCACGCAAATTGGCGATAGGTCTTGGCTTCAATGTGCGTCTTTTTGATGAGGGAGGTCAAGGGGACGCGTCTGAATTTAACGAGGCGTTACTGTGCAATTTTGACGCGTTTGTTTTCAGTCCGGGCTTTGCTGCAAACCATCCTTGGCGCGTTTTGGTCGAAAGTTCCTCCAAGCCCTGTTACAGTGAGCTTGGATTTGCTGCTTCACACTGGCGCGGGCGTTTGATTGGCGTCACCGGAACTAATGGAAAAACATCATTGACGTCATTGCTTTTCCGGGGATTAAAAGCCGCCAAGGTCGAAGCAGTCGAGGCTGGCAATATTGGAATTCCGCTGAGCGACTTTGTGTTGAACGACGTGAATACAGATGAAACGTATGCAGTCTGCGAAATTAGTTCTTTTCAGGCCGAACTTGTGCGAGGACTTCAGTTGGATGGTCTGATTTGGACTAATTTCGCAGAGGATCATCTGGAACGCCATGCATCCATGAATGATTATTTTTCAGCAAAACGAAATCTGATTAAGTGTTTACGGTTCAGTGCACCTGCACTTGTCGGAAAAAGTGTTCAGGACTTTGATGATTCGTTGAGCAAAGTAGCCAATGTTTTTGTCGTTGATGAAGACTCCGCGTTGATTCGTCAGCTTGCATCCGGATCGCCCTTTAAAATACCACCACAGTCAAACAATTTTGTGTTAGCGGCATCGCTGTGGCAGCATCTGCAACTTCCGGCAGACTCTTTAGTTGAAAGCGCAAATTTGTTTCAACTGGGAGAACATCGGTTAAACTGTTTTGCCCGCTGGGGAGGTGTTAGTTTTTGGAATGATTCAAAAGCGACCAACTTTCATGCTGCTCTGGCTGCTATGGATGCTCTAAAAGGATCTATTTACTGGATTGGCGGCGGAAGTTTCAAAGGTGGCGATTTAGGAAAATTCGCTGAATCAGTCGCTAAAAAGGTTCGCACTGCTTTTTTATATGGAGCGGTTGCTGAGGAGCTGGCAGACCACTTCCTCCAAACAGACTGTCCATTTGAAGTGCATTCCAGCTTTCAAGATGTTGTTCAGGCAGCGGCGGGAGCGGCACTAAAAGACAAACCTTCGTCTCTTTTACTGAGTCCTGGATTTGCCAGTTTTGATCAATTTTCCGGTTACGCGGCTCGCGGAAATGCTTTTTTATCTTCCATTTTAAAATTGAAGTATAATTATTGCCCTGATTGAGTTCAGCTTCATAGGGACTGTTTTTACTCTATTATGAAAATCTCAAAAGCACTCGGATTTGGCCTGCTTCTGCACGTTCTACTTATCGCTATGCTGGTTGTTCAGCCTAGTTGCAGAACAATGGAGGCACCAACACAAACTTATCAGCAAAGCAAAACGCTCGATCCAATGGGCCCCAGCCCTTCGAACGGTTTGATTTCCGACGACCGGACGGATTCTCTGCTAGACCCGGCATTCAACATGGGGCTTACAGGTAGCTCAAATGATCGTTTCGATCCGACCCGACCAGGAGGATCGGAATTTTCTGAGTTTGAAGAGATAACTCCCAAGCTCTCGCCCATCCCTCCGGCTCCAACCCCATCCACGGTGGATATCGCAGGACCTTCCCTAAAGATTCATACAGTCCGAAAGGGTGAAAGTCTTTGGGCGATCTCAAGGCGCTACAACGTTTCCGTAGATGACCTTTACTCAATGAACGGACT
Organism: uncultured Puniceicoccaceae bacterium; assembly: GCA_964624365.1. Classification (GTDB taxonomy): domain Bacteria; phylum Verrucomicrobiota; class Verrucomicrobiia; order Opitutales; family Coraliomargaritaceae; genus Lentimonas. Next base: position 16,144 of record CAZUYZ010000166.1, on the reverse strand, counting down.
TAATAAAAGTTCGATTTTGAAAATTGGTCAGCAGATCAAGATACCCGTTGAAGGAAGCACGGGGACGATAAAGACAATCACACCGGATGCCTACCAGCCAACCGGATTTAATATGGATGCGGAAACTTACACGGTCGTTCGAGGTGACACGCTTTCGAAGATAGCGAGACGCTTTAATACCACTGTCAGCATGATTAAAACTGCTAACAATAAAAAATCAGATGCAATACGTGTCGGTGAAAAACTTACAGTTCCGATAAACAGTAAAAACTCTGATAACAGCGGTTCAGCATTTTCTGCATCAAGCAGCGCAACTAAATCTTCTTTTTCAGCAAACTCCAGCACACACATCGTAAAGTCAGGCGAGTATCCTGGAACGATCGCCCGAAAGTATGGAATGACTGCCTCAGAGTTGCTGGCTATCAATGGAATCACTGATCCCCGTAGTATACAGGTTGGCCAGCGTCTAAAGGTGAATTCGGAAAGCAGTACGACACCAGCCTCAAGTTCGGGAGTTAAGTCGACATCGGCTGTAAATCTAACTGCGCCCAAAGTCATTCAACCTCAGTCTAAATCATCGACCAGTACTTCAACTCCCAAAAATACGCCTGTTGAAATACGTGTTGTTGAGGCCGACCCCTTGGTTGAATCAGAGCTTGGAAAAATTGATACAGATTCGATATTTGATAATGTCGAAGAGATCCCGGTGGTGCCTCTGGACGATTAGCTTTAGTAAACTTAGCAGTTACTTCCGGTGCAAGTCTATGAATCCAGGATGAGCACGACTCCAGCTCCACAAGCCAATCTGTGGAAACTTCCTCTTGCAAGCGTGTTTGTTTTGTTGGTTGTCGTTTCGCTTACGTTTCTCGGGCTCGTCGTTTTATATAGCGCTTCCAGATCATTAGCAGCCGATCCTACACTGCTGCTTAGAAAGCAGCTCATCTGGTTGGGAGTAGCGTTTATTGCTTTTATTGCGGTTGTTTTCACTAACCTTTCCACAGTGCGCAATTATGCCTACGTGCTGGCAGGTGGCTCAATATTTATGTTGGTGCTAGTCCTCGTGCCTGGGATTGGTGTTCGAGTAAACGGTGCGCAGCGCTGGATTGATCTGGGGCCTATGTTGTTACAGGTGTCCGAAATTGGGAAGCTGGGGCTGCTCTTCACGCTGGCACACTATCTTGCTGCAAATCGCCGTTATTTAGATGACATACTTCGTGGATATATCATTCCATGTGGCATTCTGGCAGTTTTCTGCGGACTCATTTTGATTGAGCCTGACTTTGGAACTGCGTTTTTGTGTGGCACGGTTGGCGGGCTAATGCTCTATCTCGCGGGTGTACGACTAAAATTTCTGATTCCTACAGCGATCAGTGCATTAATCTTATTTTCCGTTGCGGTTTATAAAGACCCGGTACGTTTGAAACGAATTACGTCTTTTCTGGATGTCGAAGGGAACCGTAGCGACAGCTCCTACCAGTTATGGCAAGGGATACTCGCTTTTGGAGCAGGCGGTGTCGAAGGAGTTGGCCTGGGCGCCGGACGGCAGCAGATGGCATTTTTGCCGGAGGCGCACACAGATTTCATTTTTGCAATTGTTGGAGAGGAACTAGGGCTCTTTTTCACACTTGGAGTCGTCATACTGTTTATGCTCTTGTTCTATGTTGGAGTCACTCAGTTAAAGCGTGCGCCAAATCTCTATCAGTATTTGCTGATTATGGGAGCATTGTTGTTCGTAACCTTGCAGGCGCTGATCAATATAGGTGTTGTTACGGGTTGTTTGCCAACAAAAGGAATGTCACTCCCATTCATTTCCTATGGAGGATCCAATCTGGTATTCATGTTTGTCCTTATTGGAATCATTTTGAACGGGTTTCGCGCATGGGAAATGCCTGCAATGCCACGCCAACGTGAGCTATGAGTCGTGTTCTAATTGCATGTGGTGGTACAGGCGGGCATTTGGCACCCGGGATTGCGCTGGCAGAAACGCTGGAAGCGCGCGGTCATAGATGCACACTTCTGATTAGCAGGAAGCAGGTTGATTCAATTTTGATTAAAAAATACCCGCATCTGAATTTTCATAAAACACCTGGGCAGGGATTTTCCGGAGGGTTCATCAGTAGAGCGCTATTCTTCTGGAGGCTGCTTTCCGGATGCGTCTATTCGTATCATTTGCTGCGTAGAGAAAATGCAGACCTTGTTATTTTGTTTGGCGGATTTTTATCAGTCGGATTGGGCTTGGCAGCTTATGTTGTAAGAGTGCCTATTGCCTTACACGAGGCAAATTGTTGCCCGGGCAAGGCAGTTCGAATGCTCAAATATCTGGCAGCGAGAATCTATCTTCCAGAAGGTGTGCTTCTTAAAGGAATTTCGTCAGAAAAAATCCGATACTTTGGTTATCCGGTACGTCGTGAGATCAAGGGTTGCGCCAAATCAGAAGCCAGAGAGAAACTTGGCATCACTGTGAAGAATAAATTGCTTGTTATTATTGGAGGTAGTCAGGGAGCCAGCGCATTAAATAACTGGGTTATTTCTAATCTTGTGGCATTGGAAGAGATGAATGTATCAGTTTACTGTGTTACTGGGCTTGGAAAAGTGCCTGAAACATTTGCGCAATCAAATGACCCGAACAATTCGGTAAAGTTTGTGGCCTTTTCCGATCAGATGAGCGATGTCATTTCGGCTGCTGATCTTATTGTATCAAGGGCAGGCGCTGGTTCAATCGCGGAGATCATACGCTGCCGTGCGCCAGCGATACTAGTGCCGTATCCATATGCTGCTGACGATCATCAGGAGGCAAACGCGCGTCTCCACGAGCGGCAGGGATGTGGAACTGTTTTAGATGAAAAATCTATTGGTAAACTACTCGAAGAAGTAAAAAGCCTTATACGCGACGACCGGATTCTGAGTAAATTTGAATCGAACCTATCGCGTCTGGATCAGTTTGATGCGGCAGAGCGCATCGCAGAAGACTTGGAATCTCTATCTTGAACTTTACAAGACTCGTGAGTAGAGGTCTATGAGATTTTGGTTTACAAGATATTGTTGAGTCAGCTGCTCAATGTCTTGTCGATTTCCACTCACAAATTTAGTTTATACTTTCAATTCCGAGATAGACAACTATTCCCGCACCATTCAAATCTCTCATAAAGATAACTTTTCACATTCCCATGAAGGTGAGCGAAAAATTCTCGAAATATGCATCAACGTATGCGTCAAACCCAAGAAAGTAGACCAGCCCGCCAACAGCCAACATTGGGCCGAAGGGAACATGTGAGCCTAGCGCAATCGAATCCTCTTCTGATTCATCCGAATTTTCGACTGCCCTATCATTTGGTTTTGACCCATTGAGAAAACGCTTAACCAGCAAAAACGGTAGCAAAATTATGGAACCGATAAATGCGCCGCCAAACATCGAGAAAACCGCGCCCTGCCAGCCACAGAAAGCGCCAATAAAGCCGACGAATTTCACATCACCCTCGCCCATGGCGGGTTTACGAAAGACAATTTCGCCCAACACGGAAATCCAGTAAACCAAACCAGCGCCGATCAAGGCTCCTGTGATTGAAGTCACTGTTGATTCTACATTACTTAAAAAAATCTGGCCTTCCAAACCGTGCAGCGCCGGAAAAAAAACAGAGAGCAGAACACCTAAAATCATACCACCTATCGAAAAGCGATCTGGTATGATCATATGATCAAAGTCGATAAACGTCGCACAAATCAAAAATGCGATGAACAGAAATCCGATAATTCCCACCACTGGCGGATGGGTAATCCAAGAGAGGTAAAATAGTATGCCCGCAAGCAATTCAATCAGCGCATAACGTATGCTGAATGGCTCTCCGCAACAGCGTGCCTTGCCACGCAATAAAAACCAAGATAGAATAGGAATATTATCGTACCAGGCAATTGGTTTACCGCAGGAACAAGTGGAGCCAGGATGCACTACCGACCGACCCGCAGGTATACGATAAATACATACATTAAGGAAACTGCCAACAACTGCCCCAAAAATAAAACTTAGTAATTGGAAGAACCAGGGAAAATGATTGTTTATAAAAGCGAGTGTCTCGATCATTACATCAGGATAGTTTTACCTCGGATGATGCAAACAAGTTTTCCAAAAGTGCTCCGAGATTGATAGGTTTTTGTTATTCCAGCCTAATCATTGTTCTTCAAATTCTCAGCATTCTTTAACCAATCTAAAGATAATGCTATGTTGCCTGTATTGCGGGCACACTTTGAGCCATTTTCAAATAACGCAATTTGCTGAATTTTGCTTAAATTGTTTTGATTGAGAAGTGTTTCATATAACTCCACTGCCAGTTTGTATTCATCCTGATCATTTAGAAAGTCAGCTATCTCCTTAACAAGCATTACTTCATCAACTTCGAATATATCAATGGCGCTGATGATCTTCAAGATTTCGACAGCTTTTTCCATATCATCACTTTTTGAGTAGAGCTGTGCCAGTTTATAAGCAAGCGGCAATGTAGGGCACTGTTTGAACTGATTTTCCGCAAATACGAGCGCTTGCTCTGTGCCGCTAATTGCTTCGAGACGATTAATTTCGCGTAGAAAAACATAAGTGTCTTCTAAGTTGCCTTTAGCTGCTTTTAACTGCTCGTCCAAGCTAACTTTAAATGGACGATAAAGCGGATCTCCAATCGCAACTCCCTGCCAGCTAAGAACTGGATTGCTGGACATGGCGGCTTCTCCAAATGTACGACCTTTTAATAGTTCACTCAGCAAGATCTCCGGGTGATGAGTGTACTCCAGATAAGGCTCGTAAACATTGCCAACCGTTGCACAGTAGCCCTGCATTACAAAAGCGCCAATCCAGCCCTTACTTGCTGAACGTACCGTACTTGCTGAAACACTGTGCAGATGAAAACCGATTGCACCTTGTGGCACAGGCCAACGTGGCTGACTCCATGGACCATAAGCATTTTGACGATACCAACCCATGTAAATCGCCGGCGCATCGAAACGATCCGTTTCATCAATCACCCGCTTTGTCGTTTCGGAATCCGTATCAAAGAAAGCCTCCTTTGCCAATTTGCTCGCTGAATGAATCCACTCATCACCCAGATCATACGGGCCACCACTATCAAAATAAGCACGCCCCATTAGTCCCTTTGTTTCAGCTTCAAGGGTGTAATCAATCATCTTCTTAATAGCACGGACATCCGGACCGTCCAAACGACTTACATGGATAATCCGTTCGGAACCAATCGTTGTTGAGGTTGACTTTTTAAACAGAGGATTTGGAACAAATGCTGTCATCGACAAATTGACTGGCCCAATCAACAGAGCCAGTTCACCATCAACTGAGCCGTTATTTACTCTGAACTGACTTGTCAGATTTTGCATTCGTGAATCAAGCAGTTCGGGATCATTGGCAATGCGTAACGGGACTCCCCGGACTGTTACGAGATAACTAATCGAGTGCAGCCCCGCAACAATGCGTTTGCGGCCCATAAAATCGGGCTTTACATCCTTAACCGCACGCACCCATTCCTTCTGGATCAACACATCTAGCAAAGGGTTATGTAGAACAACGACATAGTCGCTTACGGAAATTGTCTCCTCAATCGGCAATGGTAAGGCGATTATATTCTCTTGCGGAATACCACGCTTTTTTGCGTAGTAATTTGCAATTGCTAACGAATCAGGATCGTTGGCGTTTGCGAGTACAACAACACTTTCAACCTCTTCAAAAGACCAAGAATCTTCAACCAACATAAATGCTCCGGCAAAGCAGGCAATTAATAGTCGAAAGACGGGCTTACTGAACATGACTACCGAATACGATGCAAGCGGTTGCGGTATACCAGAATACCCTGACATAAACTTTGCGCAAGTAATTGGCGAAAGTCCGACGACCGAACCTCTTTGGCAGTTTCTTGATGAGATAAAAAGCCGAGTTCCAATAGCACTCCGGGACATTCCAGATTCTTCAACACGGAAAATCGAGCGCGCTTAATCCCGCGATCCGGTCCGCCGATCCCTTGAACGAGTGCACGCTCTACATGATAGGCCGCCAGAATATTCCAGGGATCATTGTTGTTTCCGGCAAAGCGTTCGGCGTCTTCTTTGGTAGCTCTCGGGTACTTCGTTGAGGGCTGATTTTGCGGTGTCAGTGCAAATGTTTCGAAGCCTGAGGCATCGGAAGATGCTGAGTTGAAGTGCAAACTAATAAAAAAGTCCGCACCATAGCGGTTGGCTATTTCCGAACGCTTTTCCAGAGGGATGAATACATCGTCACTGCGAGTCAATTTTACTTGAAATCCCTCTCTCTCCAAAAGTTCTTTCAAGCGGTACGATACGTCCAAAACCAGTTTTTTTTCCAATAGTCCATAGTTATCATTGCGGGCGCCGGTATCTTTTCCGCCATGGCCTGCATCAATAACTATCCTGCGAATATTTGGTTTAGCTTGAAAAGCCTGTGGTGTGAGAATCGGCTGTAGCACGTGCTGGTAGTCGCTGACAGCCATAAATAACGTACCATCCAGATCAATCGTTGAAAATCCCAAATAGACGGGCATCTGATTGATTTTGGTAAATCGGCTATTTTTAGTGAAATCAATGGATGTTTTGCCGCTCGATAAACGAAAGATTTTGTCTCTTTCGAGCCAGAATCCACGCATGCCAAAGTCGCCACCGACTTCTGTCAGAGCAACGTAAGTTCTCCCGTCAACCTCAACCTGTTGCGCCGAAATTATCTGCAAACCAAAAAGACCCAATACCCCTGCGAACAAAAAGCCTCTGAAAAAAGCATGGACTCTAAACCAGCCGAGAAAAGCTACGCCCTTCATTTGAATCAGGAGTCCACTGCTTCCTCTTCATCGTCATCGATTTCTTCGCTATCATCCTCCTCATCATACTCATGATCCGGATGATTGAATTTGAGGACACGTTTGCCGGCTGGCAAGGGTGATAGTATGACTGTCACCTGACGTCCTACCAAACGCGCTTCATTATCAGCCGCTGCAACTCCAGAGAGCTCTTCAATGGCTTTGTTTATACGCTCGAAGCCCAAATCTCTATGCTCATTTTCACGACCTCTAAACTGAAGTGAAAGCTTCACTTTGTGACCGTGATCCAGAAAGCTTTCCGCACGGCGCAGCTTTGTTTCAAAGTCGTGGTCTTCGATACGAACACGAAACTTAACTTCCTTAAGCTTAGACGTTTGCTGCTTCGATTCCTTATTCTTTTTGCTTTCTTCGTAAAGATACTTGCCAAAATCAAGAATGCGACACACCGGAGGCTTTGCACTTGGCGATATTTCGATCAAATCTAACCCCACACCCTTAGCGAGCCCAAGCGCTTTTTGTGGCGGCATGACACCGAGATTGGTGCCTTCAGGCCCAATTACACGCACCGATGAGGCGCGAATACGTTCATTTCTTCTGAGCCCTTTGGGGCCACGATTACGGTTTTGATAACGTCCGCGAGAGTTCGTCTGTTTTGCCATTAATTATTTAGTCGATTAGCCTTTTCAATCAAGTTGATAACGCGACCTAAGGCAAAGTTCAAAGTGCCCTGCTTTGAGTAGTTATTTTTTGTTATCATACATACTTGAGAAATTTAATTACCATATTTAGCACATAATTTACGATTTCAATCTTTTTCAGTAGCAAGCTTAGTTTATTTGAAACAATTAAATGCTAAAGCTTTCGCCACAACTACAACTCGACTTCGCATTTGGATTGCTGAATTTAAAACCGCCTCCAATCATTTTGTCAGAAAAATCAAGTTGTGTGCCACGCAGATAAAGCGCGCTTTTCGTGTCAACGAGAACCGGAACTGTCGACGATCGAATGAGTATGTCCCCACGTTTTGCGCCTTCAACAAATTTCATCCTGTAGCTGAGCCCATTACAACCGCCTCCGGTAATCTTTACCCTCAAGTAGACATTCTTTTCATCCTGCATTATAAGCGAACCCAGTTTTTTTGCCGCATTGGCAGTAACTGCGATCAACCGTTCGTTCCCTTCGCGAACGCCTTCGGGAAGCATGACTGGAGTATTAACGCTCATTAATAAATGCAAAAACTAGCTTCTCTCATCAGAAATGCCTAATTTGCCAGCAGTCAACTGTTTAGCAACAGAAAGCGCTGCAAGAAAACTCCCACAATCCGCCTGCCCTCCCCCTGCAATATCAAAAGCAGTTCCATGGTCAGGACTCGTGCGCACGAATGGCAGCCCCAAAGTCACATTCACTGCGGTGTCAAACTCCAGGGTCTTTACAGCTGCAAGAGCCTGATCGTGGTAAGCGGCAACTACGACGTCAAACTCTCCCTTGAGTTGACGAAAAAATACCGTATCGCCTGGCAAGCATTTTGAAAGTCCGGGCATTTTCTCACGCAGACGATCCAGAGTAGGATTCATGACCTCACACTCCTCATCGCCCAGTACACCACCTTCGCCTGCGTGTGGATTCAAACCACAAACCCCGATACGCGGTTCCTTTGCTCCAAATAATAAAGCCAGTTCAAATGCGCGGTTCACAGCTATCTCTAAATTTTCAGCCGTCAGCGCATCAGGCACATCACGCAGCGGAATATGTCGGGTTACGAGCACAACCTTCAGCCTTTCACCGACAAATCCCATACTCGGCTCACTATTCCATACATCCGCGAAGAACTCTGTCTGCCCCGGATAAAAAAAACCAATCTGCCGCAGCCAGTACTTACTTACCGGGCCGGAGACAACACCGCAGTAGCGTCCGTCAAGACAACCTTTGGCGGCATTCTCCAGTGCAGCCAAGGCGATAACAGCACTTTCCAAAGACGGCTTTCCGGGAACTACCTCAAAACTCTCTTCACCAACTGAGTAAAACGGCATTTGCAACTCGTCAGCGAGTGGTTTCGCCCAACTATATGGTCCAATAAGTATACACGCATTGCGATAATTAGAATCTTTGCGCAGAGCCGAGGCAATGACTTCAGGCCCCACTCCAGCAGGATCGCCGCAAGTAATCGCTAAAAGTTGGCCTGTTTTATCTATTTTGGACAACATTGTAGACTTTATAGACCCTCAGTGAATTAGTCTGAAATGGATTGTTTTTTCGGTTGAGCAAAGCCACGTTTGCCCGTTTCGAAGAATTTCAGGAATTCCTTTCCCAGACGTGTAATACCCAATTTGCCTTCATCCAAGATCGCAATCGCTTGTTTCCGCACACTGCTGCCCCCCAAATAAACGGCTCGATACGCCTGCTTAAGATCGGATATCTCTGAGCGTTCGAAACCACCGCGACGAAGTCCAACAAGATTAAGACCATGGGCATCATTACGCTCGGATACCATAATATATGGCGGTATATCAGCAGTAATTGAGGCATTTCCAGCAACCATAGCAAAGGCGCCAATCCTACAAAATTGATGGATGCCAGCCCCGCCACCAATAAATGTTTTAGCGCCGACGGCAACATGCCCGGCAAGCATTACATTATTGGCCAAAACGACTCCACTTTCCAGTTCACAGTCGTGAGCAACGTGCGACTGAGCCATGAGAAAACACTCGTTAGCAAGCACCGTATTTCCACCCTCACCGGAAGCCCGACTGATGGTGCAGCCCTCTCGAATAAAGGTTCCATCGCCAATTCGTACACCACTGTGGATCGATGAATCGAATCCAATCGATTGCGGTTCACCACCAATTACGGCAAAAGAATCAACCGTCACTTCATTGCCCAAAACTGAGCCTTTCCGCACAATAACATGTGCAGCAATTGAACAATTCTCACCTAAAATAACACCCTCTTCAATTACCGAAAAAGGGCCGATGACTGAACCGGTACCGATGACAGCATCGTCAGAAACAATTGCAGTTAGATGAATTTCCATAACAGAAAACATCCTTATCTTTTGCAATTACTCAAGCGTAGATTGAATCTCCGATTCTGGACGCAAAGTAGACCAATCATTTTTAGTGCTTTATCAGTATCAAGGTAACTTCATTTGTCTCGCAGCTTGACGAGTGCCCGAAAACAACACTTAGACCTTTCTGGCATCATTGGCCTATACAACCGTTTATCAATGGGGAGTCCGACTCAATAGTACACTTGCCATAAAGCGTAAAAAGCACGGTTATTTGGCGAAAAGTATTTTCAGATGCGGCCTGGATCACCTTAGGCACGCACTCAGAGTGTTAGAGCCCGGTCAAACAGTCGTGACAAACATTATCAGGATTATCTTCGAAGGTATTAGTTTTGTCCAGTAGCGTGATCTCCACTACAACATTCAACAGAGCCAGCATAAAGAACAACTGGAGTGAGTATAATCTTGTCCCGTGCCAGCTCATTTTTTCAAAAGCTTATGAATCAAAACGCGATCTGGTTTACCATTAAGCGTAAGCGGCAACTCGGAGACAAAAATAATCTCCCGAGGAATTTTATAATTTACGAGCTTATTTTTTAGGTGCTCTCGAAGTGTTTCAACATCATCCATCGAATTTGAAGAAACACAGAATACGACCAACTGTTCTCCCCAGTCTGAATCTGGCCAACCCATAGCGAATACTTGACCAACCGTACCAGTTTCCAGAAAGGCCTTTTCGACTTCAAGCGGATCAATCTTCTCACCGCCACTAATAATAATGCGATCGCTGCGCCCGACAAGATGCAAGCCCCCTTCGTGATCCAGATAACCTTCATCCTGACTTCGATAAGAGCTTTCGGAACTGCTGGAAGACAACCCATAATAGCCAAGACACAACGACCGTGCCTCAATCTGAATAACTCCAACTTCTTCAGGCAGACAAGTAGACCCATTTTTATTTATCACTCGAATTTTAGCGTGTTTTAGAGCATACCCAACACCAGATTTGCCTGACAGAAAATCATTCGAAGGCAAAGCTGTTATCATCGCTGCTGTCTCGGTCATCCCGTATGTTAGAACCACTGGCAAACGGAGCTTTCGGGCTCGTGTCTGCAAATTCGAAGACATGGGAGCGCCTCCCATAAAAATCGCTCTCAGACTACAGAGCCAGTCTGATATGTCAGCGTGCTTGATAAGACGCTCCAACTGGGTGGGGACCAGCGAAAGACAAAGATTCTGAGCATTGATTTCCGGAATTTCCCCGTTCTGTAACGCACGGTAGTTTGTGAATACAATCTGCCCTTTAGAAGTAAATGACCGAATTAACTGCATAAGCCCACTAACATGATACAAAGGCAGAACACAGCAGAGATCGACAGACTCAGCTCCGAAGAATGCACTAAATCCCTCACAGGCAGCTGTTAACGTACTCCAGCTATGTACGGTCAGCTTCATTTTTCCCGAGCTGCCTCCGGTCGGAATCAAGATATCCCTCGGTTTAAGGTTACTTGGTTTTAGCATTCTTGCTTTGCCAACAGCTGACATTCCAAAAATAATTGCAGGATTTACCTGCTCTCCCAGTTGCTCCCACTCAGATTGTTGCCATTTCGGATTGGCCAAAATTGTTGGCACACCGGAATGAATCGATGCCAGTAAGGCAGCTGCAAATTCAACTGGATCTGAGTGGCTAATAAGAACGCCTCTCTCCCTGGACAGATCTATAATCGCTTCTATCTCTTGAATGTAGCCTCGCACTTGACAACAAAAATCGGCGCCAGCGACCCCTTCAATCCAATTGCGTTTTAAAGTATCCAGCTCAAATGGAGGGATCATTCTCACCCTTCACTACTTGTTGTGCGCTGCTTTTTTCTGAGTGATTTTAGGACGCCTTTCAGGATGCTTTCGATCTATTTCAGCGGCATTTTCACCCATTTTTCGAATACGAGCATCACGTTGCTGTTGATCACTCTGCCGTGGCACATAATCGATACCGGTTTCACCCTCTTGATAGCGCCTTTCTTTGCCGACTAGATCAAACCGGACTGGGCAACCACTGAGACGAAATTCGTGGATGAGCGCTCTTTCCAAGTAACGCCGATAAGCTGGATCCAGTCGCTCGACACGATTGCAAAAAAGTCGAATTTGCAGAGGACGTGAACCAACCTGCACAGCGTAAAAAACTTTGAAGCGTTTTACTCCGACAAGCTTAGGCGCACGTGCTTCAAATAGAGACTGAATCAACGCATTGAGCTTACCTGTTGGGATTTTGATGCCCAGCGTTGCAGAAACCGACGCGGCTGCCTCCAGCATGGATTCAATACGAAAACCGGTTTCTGCGGACACAAATAGAACGGGGGGATCCGGCAGAAAAAACATCTCTTTGCGTAGCGACTTCTCATAAGATTCCAAAAAATGTTTCAATGAACGAAATCCTTCAATACGTTCCTGCTCCCATTGATTAATAATCATGTCCCACTTATTGACAACAACCACAAGCGCCCGTCCCGCATCGAGAACCGAGCCTGCAATTGCCTGATCCTGCTTAGTAACCCCGACGACTGCATCAATCACAAGAAACACAACATCGGAACGCTCCATAGCTTGTTGTGATCGAACGCTCGAAAAGTATTCGACAGGACTGTCCACCTTTTTTTTCGTACGAAGCCCAGCTGTATCTGACAGGCGAAATTTCAACTGCTCGCCATCTTTATGCATGTAATCAAGATCCAATTCTATAGAATCACGCGTTGTCCCCGGCACATCACTAACGATCAGACGCTTGGAGTTAAGAAGGCGATTGCCTATAGATGACTTGCCTACATTTGGACGCCCCAGAAGCGATATTCGTATACGCTCGGGTGTTGCCTCCGGCGAATCACTGGTGCGTTTTGCTTCGCCCAATTCTTCCCTGATAGCTCCCATCAGATCTGAAATACCGCGCCCGTGCTCAGCTGAAACAGGAAAAACATTGCCAAGTCCCAAGCGGGTGAATTCGTAAGCGCCGTCTTCTTCATTCACAGAGTCTGCTTTATTCGCGACAACAATAACTTTTCTTCCGTGTCGACGAAGTTTTTCAGCAACCATCTCATCTAATGCTGAGAGTCCCTCCCGGATATCGATAACAAATAGAATAACTGAGGACGCTTGAATCGCAAAATCGACCTGTTCTTCAGCTGCACGCGCGATCTTTTTAGGCGTCATCCTAAGCTCCATTCCAAGACCACCGGTATCCAATAACACAAAATCCTTATCTACCTCAGCCGATACGAGATCGCGGGTAACTCCGGGCATATCGTGAACAATAGACAACCGACGCCGACAAAGCCGGTTAAAAAGACGGCTTTTACCCACATTTGGTCGACCAACGATGGCGACAGTTCTACTCGGATCGATCATAATGTTGATAGAACTAACAGATTTAGCGCGGCCAAATTTGTCAATACCTCGTTAGGTGTTGCATTCTTTGAAATAATAATGGTCAAACTATTCGAAAGATAATCCTAGAAATAGTATCTCATCTCGAACCACAAACGATAATAGAAAAGAAGCTGTTAGGGCAATAGGAAACAATGACAATCGATCTTCAATCGCGTTTTTAAAAACTTCCTTTAATCCTTTTGTTGATAACCATTTTGCTAACATGAGTCCCCAAACCGCATGAAAAAATGCATAAATCGAGATTCTATCGTATTCTTTTTTTTAATAACCGAAGCCATCCATCTCATAAGTGGTCGCAGTAGACGATATATTTGTCCACTCTTTGAACTATGTAGTCGCAAGATAGTTGATATAAAATGGCGTCTGCAACTACCTACACCGACTCATTCACAGCGCATACTGTCTCAGCATAGCGCTCAATTCGGTTCGTTGCTTCCAGGATGCGTTTATAACTTGTTGAAAAGCTTGCTCGGACAAATCCAGCGCCACTGGGGCCGAATGCAGTCCCCGGGACAACCGCAACTTCTTCCTGCTTCAAAAGGCCCTTACAAAAATTCATTGATGACATACCTGACGATTCGATAGATGGAAAAGCGTAAAAAGATCCTTTGGGCAAATGACAACTCAGCCCAATTTCATTAAAGCGGCGTACAATAAAATCACGCCTCTGGTGATATTGCTCTTTCATTTTAGCAACAGCTGGCCCACCGTTCTTTAGAGCCTCGATAGCTGCCTCCTGAGAAAGGATGGGTGCACAAAGCATACTATATTGATGCACTTTCATCATTGCTTCGATCAATTCAGCAGGCCCACAAGCGTATCCGATACGAAATCCGGTCATCGCAAAGGCCTTTGAAAATCCATGAAGAAAGATCGTTCGCTCTTTCATACCCGGCAACATTGCAATACTGGTATGCTCGCCCTCAAAAGTTAGTTCGGAATAAATTTCGTCACTGATAACCAAAAGATCTTTCTCCACAGCAAACTTTGCGATACGCTCAAGCTTCTCGCGCTCAGTAACACCACCTGTTGGATTCGTTGGAAAATTCAACATCAGCACCTTACAACCTGGCTCCCATGCTGCCTCAACTGCATCCGGATCAATCCCAAACTGGTCTTTTGCTGAAGTCTTAACTGCTATTGGCTGAGCATGAGCCAGAATAATGCTGGGACTATAAGAAACATAACATGGCTCGTGATAGAGTACCTTGTCACCGGGATTGAGCACAGCGCGCAATGCAATATCAAGAGCTTCGGACACACCTACGGAAATCAGAATTTCTTTCTCCGGATGATAGCTGATTCCGAAATTTTCTTCGACATACTTATTTATTTCGCAACGTAGCTGAATTAGTCCCTTGTTGTCCGTGTAACTGGTCTTGCCTTTCTCAAGAGCAAAAATAGCCGCCTCGCGGATGCTCCAGGGCGTTACAAAATCCGGCTCACCAATTCCAAGCGAAATGGCTTCGGGCATAGCAGCGACAATAGCAAAAAAGTCGCGAATACCCGATCGCGGCAGACCAACCACATGATCTGCGATAAAGCTTTTGGGTTCTTTTTTCATCAGGCACTCACGGCGGGACGGTCACCGCCACCACTATTCGATAAAAGCAAATGCCCCTGCTCCTTGTAGGTGCGTAAACGGAAGTGTGTTGCCGTTGACAAGACACCGTCGACACTGGCTAGTCGCTCGGACACAAAAAGAGCTACTTCGCGGAGGTCGGAACCAATCGCGAAAACAAGCAAATCGTAGGCGCCGGACATTAGATAGCATGATTCGACTGCATCAAATTGACTAATCCGCGCAGCAAGACGATCGAACCCACCCTCTCGCTCAGGACCAATTCTAACTTCAATCACGGCACGCACAACATTTTCCTGCGCTTTTTCTGGATTAAAGATAGGTCTCCAACCAAGAAGTACTTTTTCACTTTCCAAACGCTGCAGCTCAGCGTCGATAGAATCCTCAGACAAGCTCAGTATCTGCGCCATCTGGGCAGTATTTAAGCCTTCACCATCAAGAAGTAGTTGTAAGACAGAACTCATAACAGAGAGAAGTAAGAGATTATTTCCTAGAAAAGCAAACCTATGTTACGGACTTAACTCATGATGAGTTTTATTCTTCCTGGCGGACGCAAGGATATATTCGATAGATTACTAAGACTTTCAGGTTTTTTTCTTTTAGGCTCTAGAAGTCTTTAATTTTCAAAGTTTAACCTTTTTGTTTACAAACTGCCAAGCAAGCAGCGGTGTTAGTATTGGGATGCATTCAATTAACAAAAACCCATTCATCGCCGAGCCTTCTAAAAACTTGCGTCTTCTCCGAAGCCCATGCGTATGACAAATATCCTTGTTTGATCCACTTCCATCCGTGGTCAAAGAAATCGTTGCTGACCTTAAACGGAACGAGCTTTCCAATAATCCTTATAATAGATCCAAGTTATTCACAAAGCCTTGAGAAAGCAGCTCTATTCCAGGCGTAACGACTCCAAAGCCCGAAAGAAAAGGCTCGCATCAACCAATGCACCGTCAGATGCCTGTTTCCATCGTCCCGCTGGAAACAGACATGCCTTCCGATACGAAACCGGCAGTAGAGTTTACCTCCAACCGTGCCGCAGGCCGCAACAGTCCTTCCATGAGAAGTTTATTTATGTAAAGATCAAAAATTCATTTTGCTAATTTTTTTGAGTATGGATTGAACAACGGAATCCCGCTTCCATTCGCAGTCTCAGATAGGGTATTTGAACCCTGCTGCACGATTGATTCCGCTTTCCAGTTGAAAGTAATTGGGGGCTGCTATCTGCGTTGCGCATTCTTCGATGCTGCGACACGGCCGCAGTCACCCCGAAATAGTCGTTCTTAGTTGTTCATTGATAAAAATTTA
>CAZUYZ010000165.1:0-2566 GCA_964624365.1 uncultured Puniceicoccaceae bacterium | reverse complement strand
CGCGCCGCTAATGATGGCAGTGTCGTGGACTTTACTGCTATGACCGGAGGTGGTCTTGAAATCGCTGCCGGGCCATCGACAACTTTGTCGCTGGATATGGCAGGTTCTGATGGAGTGCTTACCCGCGCAGCTGGAAACCTGACTTTAGAATTTGCTGGTGCGTTATCTTTACAGGGCGACTTTGTCTTCGAGAAAACGACTGCACAGTCCGGAGGCGATGTGATTACTGTTGGAGTTAATAATGCAGGCTTCACGATGGGTGACGGAACAAATGACTTTGTCACTGCGAGCAACGGCCAGGGAGCGCTTATTATTAATGACGCTGGATTGGCTGGCGTGCTTTCTGTGAATCTGGCCTTTAACGTTCCTGGAGTGACACTTAGTGGTGCGTTTGACTTTGCAATTAATACCGGCAATGCAGCGGTGCAGGAGTCCATTACTGTTGGCGGCGAAGTTGTCAGCATTGATCTGCCGGCTGGTTTCTTCGTACAGGTTCAGGGTATTGGAGTGAGTATGGATCTGATGGGCTTTACCTTGGAGGGCGATATTGCCTTCCAGCAGTCAACTCGCAGCAGCGATGGCAGCAAGGTGACTCTACTCTCCATGAAGAACATTGCGATCAATGGGTTTGATGGCGACGGTTCCGGTGGTTCTCCAATAAACATACAAGACGCCGTTGGCACATTGGTGATTATTCCAGAAGGTGTGGCCGGCACACTTCGCTTTACTGTAGATTCAGCATTTGGCGCTTTTGAAGCCGGAGCAGAAGTGAGCCTTGAAATCAACAATACAACCGTTGCGATCAACGAAACCGGACCGTTTGGCGGGGTTGTTCTGGAAGCCGGTGAGTTCATACGGATTGTTGCTAAGATTGAGATCACTTTACCAGGAGTAGAACTGGAAGCAGACTTCAGCTTCCAGAATTCGACGAACCAGAGTGGTCAGACAGTCACTATTGTTACCGCGACGAATGTTCGACTGTTTGTCGGCGATAATACCGGCAGCGAGCTAATTGGCTTGGAGATGGTCAATGGCAGTGGCTTCTTGCTGCAAGAGGGTGATCAGGAAGCTGGGTTCATCACTGGTGAAGTCAGTTTGATTGGCTTTGACGATCTGGAACTGAGCGCTACACTAACGCTGCGCATCAACGAATTTAGCGAGGCAGTCAATGAATCCGTCACGATCAATGGCGAAACCGTCGAACTAATTTTCAGCGCTACGGAAACCGATGACTTCCTGCAGATAACAGGCGAGGACATCAACCTTTCAATTGTCGATACGGTTGAGCTGCGCGGTAACTTTGCCTTTACGCGTGTAGTACCAGCCAGCGGATCCTCGAAGTTCCTAATCGGCGCGACGGACGTTTCCGCCTTTGTTGGTTCAGGGCCCGCATGGCTCGCGGATGGCTCTGTCAGTCCGAATGCAGCGGGTCTTCTGGTCGAAGATATTACGCTTGCTATGGTGATTTACACCAGTGATACGGAGGCTAGCAAGTATGCGTTTGCTGGTGAAGGTAACGTTTCGATTTTGGGTGTTAGCGGTGTGAACGCCAGCTCTTTGACCACCCGGTTTGGGCTGCGTCTGAATCGAACGGGAATCATCGTCAATGAAACGATACCGGTGCCTGGTCAGGCAGATCTTACGCTTTCATTTACCGATGCTGCGGATTCGACTCAGTTCCTCGGCCAGGTGGCGTTGACGATTGATGAATTTGTTCAAATCAGCGGTGAATTTGCGGTCGAGAAGACGACTGGTCAGGTGACGCTTGATAACGGCGATTTGGTGAATGTTGACATGTTGCAGATTGGCGCCAGCGATGTTTCCGCCTTTGTCGGAATCGATGGTGGCACTGAAGATGCGCTGGGCCTTGAAATCCAGAATGTAACCTTTGGCCTGGCCCTGTTGACAGATCAGGCAAATACAACTCGCAAGTGGACGTCGTTACAGGCAACAGCCGGTTCTGCCAGCTTTATTGGAGTTAGTGACTTTACACTGTCGACCAGCGACTTGGCGATACGCGTCAACAAAGCAGCTACCGATAAGAGTACAGTTGATTTTGCGGCCCAGAATATCGATGTCCTCACCGGATTTGATGCAGGCGATTTGATTACACTCGATATGAAGGGCGAGCTATTGGAGGCCAGCGGCAATGTGACCATTGCAGTTGATTCCTTCGTCTACCTCAGCGGCGGTTTTGCCTTCCGCAAGGGAGCGACAGCGACAGCGACATTGAGCGATGGAACGACGAAGGAAGTCAGCACGATGACGATTGGCGCTGAAGGTGTGGACATATTTGTCGGGATTGACGGACCCGCTGACAGTGGCAACGCCCTGGGTCTGGCGCTGGAGGATGTTGATGTAGCGCTAGCCTTGTTCAAGCCAACGAACAACGCAGACAATAGCAGCTACTATGGTCTGAAGGCAACTGCTGGCTCGGCAAGCTTCATTGGCATTGATGAGTTTACATTGTCGGTTGAAGACATCCAGGTTGAAGTCAATGGCGGAACTGA
Organism: uncultured Puniceicoccaceae bacterium; assembly: GCA_964624365.1. GTDB lineage: Bacteria > Verrucomicrobiota > Verrucomicrobiia > Opitutales > Coraliomargaritaceae > Lentimonas. Next base: position 56 of record CAZUYZ010000165.1, on the reverse strand, counting down.
TGCGGACATTGCCGGCCGAGTAATTGACTTTACTGCCGGCGACTTGGATGGCGATG
>CAZUYZ010000164.1:0-2644 GCA_964624365.1 uncultured Puniceicoccaceae bacterium | reverse complement strand
CCCAATCGGCATCATACTCTCGTCCAATCAGTGAACTACTGAAAGGACGCCAGCGCGGGCGTGTGGGTTTCTTGATCAGATGCATGCCTGCTTGGTGTGGTAAGCGATTTGCCTTAACCGTGTTACAGGGTATACACGCGGTGACTATATTTTCCCAAGAAGTACGACCACCGTCTGCTCTTGGTATAACGTGGTCCATATTCAGTTGTTCCTCGGAATAACTTTTTCCGCAATACTGACAACGGTACTGGTCGCGCTCAAAGAGATTCTCTCTTGTAAAACGAACTTCCTGCGTGGGCAAACGATCGTATTTTTTCAACAAAAGCACTTTGGGCACGCGAATCCGCAAGCAGACTGTCTGAATACATGCCTCGTCCTCACCGGGTTCCTGCTGGACTGAGTAATCAAGCCATGCGGTAGAATCCATAACCTGAAAACTACTATCACCCGTATTTATAACCTGCGCATTATTCTGCAAAAGAAGGCTGAAAGCCCGCTGAATTCCAACTATATTTATCGCCTGCCAAAGCCTGTTTAAAATCAGAATTTTGTGCGAAGAATTCATACGATACTACAATAAAACTCGAAATAAATGCCTCTTTGTCAAATTTATCCCAGCAGAATATTGTATTGATACAGAGCGTATGTTTTGTGTAGCTATTGGTTTCAATGAATAGCAAAAATCAAACGAAATGATCCAACCGGCTGACATACAACTAATCGGCGATGAACTCTGCATTCGCTGGCAGAATGATGGTGAAAGCTACTTTCCGGCGGAGTTCCTTAGGCTACACTCACCCAGCGCTCAAAATATAGGCGAGAAGGATATTTTCGGAAATCAGTACGGTGGAGGAGGCAAAAAAGATTTTTCTGGCGTCACTATCAAAAGCTGGGACTTGCAGGGAAATTACGGATTACGCCCCCTGTTTAGCGATGGGCACAGCAGCGGCATCTTCAGTTGGGACTATCTCAAAACGCTGGAAGCAAAATTAAAACAAGCGTAAAAATGATTAAGTGGTTCAGTAGACTGACTATCCTATCAGTAATCATCGTTGCCGGCGTTCTAGGAGTTAGCTTCTATTATTCAACTTTGAGCATCCATCAGTTACTCACCGAGAATAAGCGCCTTAGTAAAGCTATTCACAATCTCACCCAGGAAACGCAAATTGGTTATATAGTCTTAAAATCGCAAACAAGCAACGCGTCAGGACAAACGATTAATCAAATACGCTTCGTGCAAACTGCGCCAGAAAATCCCAAATTAGTCGTTTCAGAGCAGGAGTTTACCATTCACAGCGACGTCGTATTTTTTGACGCTATGATTGTTAAATTTACGGATGAATTCGTTAAAGACGGCAAAGAACGCGCGCTCTATTTGTGTCGTCGCATCTACGGTGAAGACACACCACCAATTAAAGGCCAATCGCTTGAAACGCCCAGCGCTGCTCCTGAACGCTATGAAACCATAACTCGATCACTTCCGTTTAAAAGTAAAAACACGTTCTGGGATTCGATCTGGAGCCTTGCCAATGATCCGGAAGAATTGAGCGACTACGGGCTTACCGCAGTATTTGGGAATGCTGTCTATATCCGTCCCGTTCCCGGCAAAGTATACCTGCTAAAAATAAGTCCAACTGGACAGATTTATCCCGAGGTCGTAAATGACTACTAACTTCTCCTACTGGTGTTCCCGCATGAATGACTTAATCGCTTCCGGGGTTGGCGCCACAGTATATTTTACAATCTCGCGATCCTTAAGTTTTTCCAGAGACGGATGAGTTGAGTCTTGGCCAATAGCATCCGCTATCACATCAGGAAATTTGGCTGGATGCGCGGTAGCCAGAACAACCTGAGGCTCCTCAAAATCACCGGCGAATCCACAAGCTGTATGTGGATCGACGATGTAGCTGTAACGCTGATACACGTGATCAATCAACTTACCAATTTCTTTGTCGTCGGTTCGGGAACTCTGGATTCCATCAGAATCAAATGAATCAAACGCGTATTTTCCAGTCGTTCGAAAAGCTTGCATAATCTCGCGAATCTTCGCTTGATCCCTGCCCTCGTGGTAGTAAAGAAAGCGCTCGAAGTTAGACGCCACCTGAATGTCCATCGATGGCGCTACACTGGGGGCCACAGCACCCAGTTCATAACGTCCCGTCTGGAAGAGCCGATGCAGTATGTCATTCTTATTTGTTGCTACACGGAAACCTTTGATTGGAACACCCATCTTTTGAACCAGCCAGCCAGCTAAAACATTACCAAAATTTCCGGTAGGTACGACAAACGTTACTTTTTCCCGAATCGTCTCCGGCAAACGAAAAAATGCGTATAGATAATAAACACTTTGAGCGAGGATACGGGCCAGATTAATGGAATTAACTGCGGAAAGACCGATTTCTTCTGCAAATTCACGATCTTGAAAAACGGTTTTCATCGCCGTTTGTGCGTCGTCAAAACTACCTTCAATCGCAAGTGGAAAGACGTTGTCCGCTTGGGTACACGTCATTTGTCGCTCCTGTAGAGGCGCTATTCGACCATCAGGATACAGGATGAAGATTTTTGCTCCGGACTTGCCCAGCAACCCATGAATTGCAGCTGCACCGGTATCTCCTGAAGTAGCGCCCAAAACAGAAATCGGAGC
>CAZUYZ010000163.1:0-5043 GCA_964624365.1 uncultured Puniceicoccaceae bacterium | reverse complement strand
CTTTGGATGTTTTTCTTGAATGGTGCCAGGGCCGTGACCTGATCCGGGCCGCAGATGTGACTAAACCGATCCTTGAAAGCTATCAGCGGTTTTTGCACCGCTACCGCAAGAAGAGCGGCAAGCCGCTTGGCTTCAGCACGCAGCGCGGTAGAATCAGTGCGCTAAAGGACTTTTTCCGCTGGCTTTGCCGATCCAACCATATCCTGTACAATCCAGCCAGCGAACTGGAAATGCCTAGGCCGGAAAAGCGGTTGCCTGAGGAACCTCTGTCGGTCTCGCAGATCGAAACCATCCTCAGCCAACCCGATCTTGACGATCCGCTCGGCGTGCGTGATCGTGCCATGATGGAACTGCTCTATTCCTGCGGCATGCGCCGCAGCGAATTGACCCGGCTGGAGTTTACTGACCTGAACGGCGAACGAAGAACCCTTCAGATTCGTCAGGGCAAAGGCAAAAAAGACCGGGTAGTTCCCGTGGGCAAGCGTGCGCTTGCTTGGCTGGAGCGTTACCTCGAAGACGTGCGGCCGCAATTGACGGTGAAGGCTACCGAGGCAGCTCTGTTTTTAAGCAGCTACGGTGAGGCCTTCAATCCCGACGTGCTCAGTCGCAAGGTGGCCAAATACATCAAAAAGGCCGACATCGGACGAAATGGCAGTTGCCACCTGTTTCGGCATAGCTGCGCCACGCACATGCTCGAAGGCGGCGCGGACATCCGCTTTATCCAGCAACTGCTTGGCCACGAAAACCTGGAGACCACACAGATTTACACCGAGGTGAGCATCAAGCAGTTGCTCGAAGTCCACGCCCGAACACATCCGGCGAAATTGAAAGAATGAAAATCGATGCACAGTATGCTTGCAGATGAAACCGGTTTTTTTACAGTACATGTAATATGCATGAAATTATATTTGAAATCATTCAGGAGGAGGACGGCGGCTATGCTGCAGAGTCTCTGGGAGAAAATATCTTTACTCAGGCTGACACTTGGGAGGAACTGCGTGTCAATGTTAGGGATGCAGTGAGCGCGTATTACTTTGATCGTAAAGCACCCGAAACTATCCGTTTGCACCTTATTCGCGATGAGGTGCTTTTAACAGCGTAATGAAGCTACCAAGAAACTTATCGGGAGCAAAACTGTCTCGTCACCTTTGTAAAGAATGGGGCTATGTCGAGGTGCACCAAACAGGTAGTCACATAATCCTTGATACGAAAGAACCGTTCGCTCAACGCATATCGGTTCCTGCTCACAAAACACTCAGGGTCGGAACTTTAAGTAGCTTATTGCGTGCGATCTCTGCACACAAAGGTGTTGAACGTGAGGACATAATATCTTCTCTTTAGCTGCTTAAAATGGTTGCCCTGAACACAGCTTACGCTTCGAGCAAAACCCTTGAACGGTCACAAAACCGCGTCGGGGATTTTTTTACGAGACTGCCGATTGCTTCGGGACAAATCGACTCTCAAGGCGCAACCGCACCGGGGAAAACGGGCTTACCGTTACGATAATCGTGTCGGGTCGCCCTAGTTTCATCTCCAGAGACCCATTGGGCCTCGGCGGCGGTGACGTGAACTTTTATGCGTATGTTGGAAACAATCCTATCATGCTAGTTGATCCTCTCGGATTGTATCCAGGTGAGTTTATTGTTGATTACTGGCATGATGCGATCGTAACACCAGATTGGCACTACAATAGAAATAGACACAATCAGCCTGTTACTCATCAAGAAGCTAGAGACCAAGGATGGACTCAAATGAGTCCCGACAAGTCAATCTACCATAGTATGGGCCCTGGAAATGAAGATAATCAAAAGTTTGTTTCACCAGATGGAAAAAGTGAAGCGGTCTTTCATGCAGATGGCTCAGTGGTAACTGATCCAGCTAATATGGCCACTTACAATTACTCGTCTCCAAATAAATTTTTTGTCATAGGACATGTCATTGCTGATGTTATTCCTTACTATATCTGGGGGAATTCAGAAGATGATCCTGCAACTCTGTGGGAACGCTTGACTGCATCTTATGAAGGTGAAAGTGGAGCTGATAAAGATCCATCTCATTAATATGATAAACATCTATGATGGAATTAAAAAAAATTAGCACAGTTCTTTTGTTGCTTACAGTAACAGTATTTTCAACTGCTTGTGCAGTACGTCTGAATGAATACTATGATTACAAGCAGGTTGAAATTTTCCTTCAACAAGTAAGCGTGCGTGCGCGTTTGATTGGAAGTATCGTTTCAACGGAAAAGGCTACAAAAAAATGCTCCCCCTATAAGTTATTTATAAGCTTTTCTTTGAATTCGGCAAATGTAAGCTCTGAAAAAGCAATTGTGAGTGTTTCTGATATTCAATTACTCAATGTCTCAAATAATAAAGTCGCTTTCAAAACAGAGGCTCCTATTGAAAAACAGGTCGAGGAAGGCTCAGATGGAGTTTATTGGACGTATTGCGAAATAAACAATATACCTTTAGAATATGTTAGATATAAGCTAACGTTGAGGTTTCAAGTGAATGTAAATGGTCGAATATCAAAAGAAGATATAGAACTTTATTTTGATGAAGATTACAAAGATTTTAAGAGTAATGACTTGTGGGATAAAATTATGAGCATTTGAGGATTTAGAACGGTGTATATTGTAAATATTAAGGGGACGGAAACGGGTCAAACGTAGAATTTAAACATCCATCTTTGGTCAACGCGCAAGAGGCAACTGGCCTCCACAGGCAACGGTTCCAATCGGCCCGTCTACGCCTGAAGGCTTCGCCGGACGCCGCCATCTCGCCCGGCTCACTTCGCTGCGGAGCCCCCTGGCTACTACAGATTTAGCCGTGCTCCCCGCCCAACTGCATCTTATGTCCAATTTTCGTTTAACGGGGCACTCAGGCTGTTTCAGTCTTCAAACAAAGCCCCTACGAAAAAGAGACATAAAATGGAGTTGGGCGATCACTCAGCAAGTCAGCAGGGGGCTCCACTGCTCCGCGATCCGGTCGAGTCTCAATCGTCTGCGTTTGAAGCCGCGTCGTCTTTCTTTCAAAACACCCGCGCCCGGGTGTCTGGTCATTTGAACGGTGGATACGGTTTTATCTCTTTGGGCTTCTCGATCCGAGCGACAACCCTCAAAAATACTCAGTGGGTTCCCGTACCCGCTTGACCGCGAGGCCTCTGCGGTGGTAATCGGAGTTCTTCTCAAGCCAACATGCCTGGTTGGCCCGCTTGCTCATTGCCTGGCATTCAGTGGCCCCGCAATAGCGCTGTTTCTTGTTATTGTGGGGCTTTGGCACAAAGCTAAATCCACAGTGATGGCAAGCCCGCTGACGTCTTCGTTTCATCCCACCAGACTTAACCTAACTGCGGTAAATCTGACTGAATAAAATTCAGGAAGAAGATAATGAAAATCTGCACTTTCAAAGTGCCACATTCACTACGCTTTTAAAACGCCGTCCACATGGTAGTTTGAGCAAAAGCAAAAATTTACAGAGTTCTTTGGCCTGATAATCTTTAACCATGTGTGACACCAGGTGAGACATTAATTTGATTAAATGACACAAGGTGTGGCAAATTGTCGCAACCAATGTCCCTTTATTTGATTCAATGGAATATGTATTTTCTGTAAGATTCTAAAAATCAGTATCTTAAAAAATAATAAATATTGGCACAAGGTTTGCTAACATACAGGCATGTCAAAAATAATTGGAATTGATCTTGGTACAACTAATTCATGCATGTCTGTAATGGAAGGTAGTGAGGCTGTTGTTATCCCTAATTCAGAGGGTGCTCGTACGACACCTTCTGTTGTTGCATTTGCGAAAAACGGAGAGCGGCTTGTTGGGCAATCAGCAAAGCGACAGGCTGTTACGAATCCTAACAACACAATTTTCTCCGCAAAGCGTCTCATTGGCCGGAAATTTTCAGAAGTTAAGGAAGAAGCCAAAAGCCTTCCTTACGATATTGTTGAGGGGAAAAATGGTGATGCTTACATCGAATGTGAAGTTGATGGAAAGAAAGAGCAATTTGCTCCCGAACAAATTTCAGCTATGATTCTACAGAAGCTGAAAGCAGACGCAGAGGCGTATTTAGGTGAAACTGTTACTGAAGCAGTTATAACCGTACCTGCTTACTTTAACGATGCTCAGCGACAGGCAACTAAAGATGCGGGACAGATCGCAGGACTTGAAGTAAAACGAATTATCAATGAGCCTACTGCTGCAGCGCTTGCTTACGGTTTAGATAAAGGTAATAATGAGTTGATAGCTGTTTACGATCTTGGCGGAGGTACTTTTGATGTGTCCATTCTTGAAATTGGTGATGGGGTCTTTGAAGTTAAAGCCACTCACGGTGACACACACCTTGGCGGTGATAATTGGGATAGCGCTCTAATCGATTTTCTGGTGGACGAGTTTAAGAAAGAGCAGGGCATTGATCTGAAGTCTGACAAGATGGCGCTCCAACGTCTCAAAGAAGAGGCAGAAAAGGCTAAGATTGCATTATCCTCAGCGCAGTCAACGGATGTTAATCTTCCATTCATCACTGCGGACGCCAGCGGACCGAAGCACCTAAACATTCAGCTTTCCCGCTCAAAGCTTGAGCAGATTTGCGATAACTTATACCAAAGAACAATTGCGCCCTTCAAAGAGTGTCTGGAAGCTTCCGGTCATGTCGCATCGGATATCAACCAACTGGTATTAGTTGGCGGTATGACTCGAGCGCCTAAAGTTGTTGAAATTGCTGCTGATCTCACTGGAAAAGCGCCGCACAAAGGTGTAAATCCTGACGAAGTAGTTGCAATTGGAGCGGCTATACAGGGAGGTGTATTACAGGGTGATGTGCGTGATGTTCTTTTGCTGGATGTTACTCCACTTACACTTGCAATAGAGACTGCTGGTGGTGTCGCGACACCGATGATCGAGCGTAATACAACAATTCCCACGAAGAAAAGTCAGGTGTTTTCAACCTATGCAGATAACCAAACGGCGGTTGATATTAACGTTCTTCAGGGCGAACGTCCAATGGCAAATGACAACAAAATCCTCGGCAATTTCCGTT
>CAZUYZ010000162.1:0-16684 GCA_964624365.1 uncultured Puniceicoccaceae bacterium | reverse complement strand
CAAATTAAACAAGCATGTAACGACGCATACTTTACGCCACTCGTTTGCGACCCATTTGCTGGAGGATGGTGTCGACATACGCACGGTACAGGATTTGCTGGGGCATAAAAATATCGAAACAACAAAAATCTATCTTCATGTCATGCGAAAGCCTGGCATGGGCGTAAACAGTCCTTTGGACCGGCTTTGAACTCGAATTATCAATCGATCTTTCCTCATTTTACATTGTTAAACGAACAATCTGGATCTGGAGGGATGATCCGTCATTTCCGTACACGGACGTGTTTTTAGGATATGATTTACTAATACCAAATCTAAAAAGGTATGAGAACTTTAGATGTTGTAGCCACGGCGCTCAGTCGCCGTGCGATTTGTGCCTTTTTTGAAACGCCTCGACAGAGCGAGGCGACTACAACGCAGACCTTTTTAGATTTGGTATAAGCCTCTGCGGCAGCGATAGCATTGCCTGCCATTTTAGCAATGTAGAATTAGGATGATGCAGGCAGCTGGCTACTCTGCTACAATATCAAATCCGTTTCGCAGCTTAGCCAGTTACGTAAAGTTTCGTTGATTTCTGTGCAAATATTGAGTTGTTCTTTAGAAGCATTTTCGGATAGCGGCTCGTTGATGAATTGTCTGGCGGAGCTTCGTAAATGTTTCGGAAGTTGCGGCCACCAGGATTCACGGACTGGGTAACCTTCGTCCTTTAGGAGTAAATAAAGCGCTTTCAGCGCTGTAATCTCTGGTGATTCCTTGTTAGCAAATGCATCCAATGTGCGTTTTGTTAAATCGTACAGAAGGGTAGGGTCTGCCATATATGGAGCATTCTTAACAATAAATACACAAAATTTGGATGCATGGTGTAATTTACGATAGGATTGTCCAATGCTGCTGCGCCGTTTCAATAGCTGGTAGTCTTTTACAAAACAGGCTGTTCCCTGACGGGATTTTTCTAATTGAATACTGGCTGTATCAAATAAATCAGGCTTTCCCTGCAAGGGATTCTTCTTGGAAGTTCTTTGTAGGCAAAGAACATAGCCAGACGCTTGAGTCAGGACATCAATTTTGTGGAAGGATTCGCCGCTGGGTGCAGTACGCAACACAAGTGCGCTTTCAGCGTTGGTGTGAAGCGGATGGCTCATCCTCACCGGGGATGGCTAGATAAGTCCAAGCACCATTTTGCCTTCTTCAGTTATCATTTCCTGGTTCCATGGCGGATCCCAAACAATGTCCACTGAAGCCTCTGTTACACCTGAAATTGCCTCAAGGCGTGACTTGGCATCATCGGCAATAACAGGGCCCATGCCACAGCCGGGCGCGGTTAGTGTCATTTGCATATCCACCTTGTTGCCGCCGCTTTCGTGGTCGCTGCGTTCAAGTGAGTAAACCAATCCCAGATCAACAATATTAACCGGGATCTCGGGGTCGAATACGGTCTTGAGCGCTTCCCAAAGTGTCTCTTTATCAATGGGTCCAGCATCTGAAGAATTGTCTGCTTTTGCACCAGTTGATTCGGCTATGTCCTCTCCCAGTGCATCGGCATTGGCGCCGTTGATGTAAAACATACCATTTTGTGTCATCACAGTGAAATTGCCGCCGAGTTTGTGAGTGATCGTTACCACTTCACCTTCGGGTAATTTCAGTTCAAGACCTTGCGGAATTAGAGTCGCATCAACTTCTCGCGTTAGTGTACGTTGTTCGTCGGGCATACAGATTTTTGGATTTGATTGTTTCGGCGGCTTCTGGCTGCGTGCATTGTTTGCTATAGCAGCATGCTGTCGCTTTTACTTAATGGATTTTAGAATCAAACTTTTTATGTATCAATTGCCTTAGACCTTCGGCAAGTTCCTCGTTGTCAATTTTTTCAATGACCTCTTCAAAGAAACCAAATACCATGAGCTTCATTGCTTCACGTTTCGAAATGCCCCGCTGCATCATATAAAAGAGTTCTTCAGCATCTACGTTGCCGGTTGTAGCGCCGTGTGAGCACTTTACATCGTTCGCAAGGATTTCGAGTCCGGGCAGTGCATTTGCTTCTGCCTTTGGATCGAGTAGTAAGTTACGATTTGTTTGGTAGGCATCCGTCTGCTGGGCATTTTCCGCCACCTTAATCAGGCCGGAGAATATGGTGCGGGCGTTATCCAACAAGGCGTTTTTATATAGTAAATCAGAGACAGCATTTCCGGCGTTGTGAGTCTGGAAAGTGCGTTGATCAAATTCCTGATTTTCCTCTGCTACGGTAAGGGAGTACATTTTCACATCTGCACCTGGACCTTCAATTCGTGATTGATTTTCATAACGAGCCCGCTCAGCTCCAATGTTGACCGCAATATTTTTAACAACTGCATCGCGTTCAGCAACGGTCGTATCCAGTTGGAAAGAAGTAGTCTCTTCGTTCCAGTTTTGTATAATTTTGCGAAATACATTGGCGCTGCTGGCTGCATGAATGTTCGCCACTGAAACGTTGAGCGCTTTATTGTGCAAAGTGTCCGAGAAGAAAACGTCTACGAGCGATACCTTTGAGTTATCTTCTGCTACAATAAGCGTATGCGGAAAAACGGCTGCTTTTTCGCTGCAAGTCCAGTAGTAGTTAACAAAAGGTTCTTTAATTTCGACTCCTTTGGGAACATATAGTAGTGAACCTGCTTTTACTAATTGAGCATGTAGGCCGAAGTATTTTTCAGAGCCCAGTTCTGTGGACTCTTTGAGGAAATAGCGCTGCAAAAGTTCCGGATGCTGATTAATTGCATCTTTTATCGGTAAATAAATAACTCCTTTTTTGATAAGTTCGGGACTAATATCTTCGAAGGACGCTTGAGTATCATCCGCAAAGACGATCTGACCCGCGCGATCTGATATCAGATTCGACCGCTCACTGAATTTCTTGAGCTGATCTTCACCAAGGGTAGGAGCGGGCGCGAATCCATCGATACTTAATTTTCCGACCGAAGCAAAGCGCCAGCGTTCGTCATGGGCGCTTGGCGCAGCTAATTTTTCAAAAAGCGCCTTGCCTTGGTCACGCAGCAAAGAAAGCCAAGCTGGTTCGGTGGTTGAAGTGGATTCTATAGGTTGTTCCAAAGTAGTTGTGTTCATTTTAGATTTTAGAGTCGAAGTTAAACTTAACCGACGGAGCCTTCCATTTCCATGTCGATAAGGCGCTTTAGCTCTACTGAATATTCCATTGGGAAAGCTTTCATCAGGTCGTTGACGAAACCGTTTACGGCAAGGCTCATCGCTTCGCCTTCAGAGAGGCCTCGCTGCATCATGTAAAATATCTGCTCAGCGCTGACTTTTGAAACGCTGGCTTCGTGCTGCACTGTATTATTTTCACCACGCGTAGTAATTGCAGGATAGGTGTCGGTGCGACTGTTTGTGTTGATCAGTAGAGCGTCGCATTCAGTGTTATTTTTGCAATTTCTGAGATGCTTGGGCATATGAACCTGTCCTCGATAGGTCGAACGCCCTTCGCCAATTGAGATCGATTTAGAAATGATGTTACTCGTGGTGTTGTCAGCAAGATGGATCATTTTTGCGCCGGTATCCTGATGTTGACCATCATTAGCAAGCGCAATTGAGAGCACTTCACCACGCGCGCCTTTTCCTTTAAGAACGACGCCCGGGTATTTCATGGTCAGGCGCGAACCGATGTTACAGTCGATCCATTTTACTTCAGCGCCTTCGTCTGCCATGCCGCGTTTGGTTACCAAATTAAAGACATTGGAAGACCAGTTTTGTACCGTGATGTATTGAATCTTGGCGTTCTTTAGCGCAACCAGTTCAACTACAGCGCTGTGAAGCGTAGCGGTTTCATATTTGGGCGCCGTACAGCCTTCCATGTAGGTGATTTCAGCGCCTTCATCAGCGATGATTAGTGTGCGCTCAAATTGTCCAAAATTTTCTGCATTGATTCTGAAGTAGGCTTGAAGTGGCTGTTTCAGTTTAACGCCTTTGGGCACATAGATAAAGCTGCCTCCTGAAAAAGTGGCGCTGTTGAGGGCGGCAAACTTGTTGTCCGAACTTGGAATAACCTTGCCAAAGTAAGGCCGGAAGATTTCCGGATATTTTTCCAGACCCTCAGTCGAGCCGACGAAAATAACACCTTCTTTCTCAAGATCTTCTTTCATCCTGGAATAGGAAGCTTCTGAATCAAATTGGGCTTCAACACCGGCAAGGAATTTTCGTTCTTGTTCTGGTATACCCAGACGTTCAAAGGTCTCCTTCACATCGTCCGGCACATCTTCCCAGGAACGTGCAGGAACTTGCCCCTTGGAAAGATAATAGCGAATTTTGTCGAAGTGAATGTTCTCCAGATCTTTGTCTGCCCAGTTTGTTGGCATGGGCTTTTTCTCGAATATTTTCAGCGCTTTCAGGCGAAAGTCCAGAATCCAGGGATCTTCTTTTTTGACCTCAGAAATGTATTTTACTGTGTCTTCACTTAGACCAATACCTGCGTCATAGGCATAGTCTTCAGGGTAGTTGAAATTTCCTTTTTCAGTATCGACATTAATCGCTTCGTTTTGGATGTCTGTATCTATCATTGGTTCAGGTGGTTAACGGATGATCTTTTGTTTAAGCGGGGACACTGGTAAAAGCTTCTTTGACCCAGTCATAGCCTTTGGATTCGAGTTCTTTGGCAAGTTCTGCATCGCCGCTGTGAACAATTTGGCCATCGTACATGATGTGAACGACGTCAGGTACGATGTAATCAAGCAAGCGCTGGTAGTGTGTAATGACAAGGAAGGCGCGTTCCGGTGAGCGCATTAGGTTGACGCCATCGGAAACGATTCGCAGCGCATCAATGTCCAAGCCGGAGTCAGTTTCATCCATTATGCAATACTTTGGCTCAAGCATAGACATTTGCAGAATTTCGCAGCGCTTTTTCTCTCCGCCGGAAAAGCCTTCATTCAAAGAGCGAGCGGTGAATTTACGATCCATTTTAAGGGCATCCATTTTCGCATAAAGCTCTTTGTAATATTCAACTGCATTGACTTCTTCACCTTCAGGAAGTCGAGACTGACGAGCGGCGCGAATGAAATTTGCGATGCTGACCCCTGGAATTTCCAGTGGATATTGAAACGCTAAAAAAAGCCCTGCTTTGGCAATCTCATCGGGCTCTTCACCCAGTATATTCTCGTTGTCCAAAAGAACTTCGCCACTCTCGACCGTGTAGTCTTCGTGTCCTGCAATCACTTTAGCGAGGGTACTCTTTCCAGTGCCATTAGGTCCCATTAGTGCGTGTACTTCGCCTTTTGGTATGGTGAGACTGAAGTTTTTCAGGATTTGCTGACCATTAATGGAAGCAGTGAGGTTTTTTATTTCGAGTGTGCTCATAGTTGTTATTGAAGTAGTTGTTTGAGAATAAATTGCGTGTAATTCTGTTATTTTGCACGTTTCCCGTTGAAGGTAATGTCAACATGTGAGGCGGAGAAGCCTTCGGGAAGTGAGCGCATAAGCTCATCAACGGCTTTTTCGGAGAGTTCAATATCGATTACGTCACGGCTTTCCTGGCAGTAGAAGTGAGCGTGTGGTTTTAGATTTGGGCAGTAACGTGTCGGCTCACGTTCAAAGTTAACTTGTCGAACCAATTTTGATTCGCTCAGCGCATCCAGGCAGTTATAAACCGTGGCCAATGAAATCGTAGGCATATCGGCTTTGGCTCTTGCGTAAATTTCATCTGCGGTGGGATGGTCACGCTTCTCAAGAATCAAAGCAAAGATATGTTCACGTTGTTTGGTGGAGCGTTGTCCACTGCGTTCCATAGCGTTGTCTAGAAGCTTTTTGTAGTCGGGTGAAAGCTGCATAGGATTGGTATGATTAGAGTGACTTTGATCAAAGCTGATAACATTCTAGTCCTACATAAAACACAGAATCCTGTGTTTTCAAATAATAATTGGAATTATTCTAATTATTGTCTTGTGAGGGGAGACTTTCTATTCGTTCAGGTCCTGAGTTAGTTTTTGGGCAAAAAGAAGCCACGCTGCTTATCACTAATATTGAGCCCGATTTTTTCCATGACTTTAAGCATGTCTTCCCAGACTTTGCGCTTGGTGCCCATAGTTCCATTTCGCAGAAGGTAGGAGGGGTGAAACGTAATCATGAGCGGTGTGGCGCCAAATGTATGCCATTGCCCGCGTATCTGGCTGAGTTTGCGGTGTGGGTCTGGTCCAAGAAGGCCGTTAACTGCAGTGTTGCCGAGCGCAATGATGACTTTTGGCTGCACAATTTCTATCTGCGCTTTCAGGTAGGGTAGACAGAAATTCATCTCTTCGATTGTCGGTGGACGATTGCCGTAAGGCTTATCGTGTTCCGGGCGCCACTTCAGGATGTTGCCGATGTAAACATCACTGCGCTGCAGACCTGTTGCCTGAATGATTTTTGTAAGTAATTTACCGGCAGGTCCGACAAAGGGTTCGCCGGTCTTTTCTTCATCGGCCCCGGGCGCTTCACCGCAAAAGAAAATATCGGCATTGGGATTACCTGTGCCGAAAACTATTTTTCCAAAGCTGCTGAGATGTTCGTTGCAAGTAGGGCAATTCTCGACTCGTTCACGAAGCCAATTCATACGTGTTTCTGTGTCGCCACTTGGAAGTTCGACCACAGGCGCTTCTGCTGGCAAGGGCTTGCCAACTCCGGCTGCTGGTTTAGTGCTGGGGTTTTGTTTTGGAGCTTCTTTTGTAGAGGTTGATTTGGTCTCGATGATACTCTGAAGTTCCTGGCTGAGGTTTGCTTGTCCCGGCGGAGCAGCTTCCTTTACCTGTATTAGTTCCATCGTTTCATCCTCTAAGTAAATCCGTTCAGCGCCTGCGGTTTTGAGACGTATTAGTTCTTCGTAAATAGCGTTGAGTTCCGCGTTCATGGCCTTATCGGAAATAGGATTAAGCAAAATTAGAAGTGAGTTGATTTGGTTGCAGTTATTTAAGCTTTTTTCGCAGTGCATCCATGACAGCAGTAGGTCCGACATATCTACCATGAGCATAGCTGTCTGCGAGAACGTTTCCCTGATTATCGAGCAAAACAAGACAGGGGATTCCGTTGCCGGCATACTTGGTCACAGGATGGGAACGATTCCCAAATTCGAGCGCGAGCCAAGGCATTTTGGTCGCCTCCATATAGTCTGTCATATCCTTGTCACTGCGATCACTACTAACAAAGATAATTTCAAAATTATTGTTTTTTGATAAATAGTTGTTGTAAAAACTAACAAGCTTTGGGGTGAATTTCCGGCAAGGAGGGCACCAGTGGGCAGAGTAGTAGACTGCGTAGTAATCCTTTGGAGTAAGGTCGGCGCTTTGAACGGGCTTTATGCGGCCGTTAGAAATTTGCACGAGATTTTTGCCAATGGATTCTTCAAAATCTGTGCGTTGGCCAACGATAGCTTTAGTTGTCTTTGGAAGCGTGTCTTTTTTTGCAAAAACATATTCTTGGTCTGCTTTGCTCAGTTGATTAATCGGGAAGCGATAACGCCTGCCGTTGTCTTTCAAAAAGGCGACTTCGTTTTTGTCTAAGTCCACTTCTACGAGTTCAGCCCGCATCGTACGACCTTGTATATCGGTCCAGGTATGTGTTGCATCTCCGCTGGTGTGAGGTTCATCTCCTATGCTGCTACTTTCAGTACAAGCAATCAGAACAAATGAAATCGATAAATACGTTAGAGCGTATAAAATTGTGCGCATTGAGCGGGTAAAATCCATTTCTGTTTTGGCCATATTTTTGATTTGAATCCCAGATTATCTTCACCGCGATGGAACAAAAGTAAAATTAGGTGTTAATTGAAAAATTTTGAATAACAGTCGATGAGAATATTGATCAATAAAAAAGCCCGCTAATTTCAAAGCGGGCTTTTTGATGATATGTGAGCGTTTTACGAGACTGGTTGGCCGGTGAGCTTGCGAACGCGTTCGACCACTTTGTCCTCGGATTCAACTCCGCTGACTCTATCGATAACTTCGCCACCCTTTATGTAGAGGACGGTCGGAATCGACTGGATTTCGTGTTTTTGAGCGATTTCCCTGTGGTCATCAACATTGACTTTCACAAATTCTGCGTCGCCGCCAATTGTTTCTGATGCCTTGTCGAAGACTGGAGCGAATTGGACACACGGTCCGCACCATGGCGCCCAGAAATCGACCACGACAACAGAGTCCGGTTGACTGATTAAGTCTTCAAACGCTTCTGTAGATCCTATATTTTTTGCCATTTTTTAAGTTCCTTTCTAGTTAAGTGAAAATGAAACTAATCCACTATTGCAAAGATTTCCAGTTTTTATCCGCTTTTGTAATGTTTCCTGAAATATCCTCAGACCACTCTTTTTGAATACTGTTGTCCAGATTAAGATAAAGCTTGCTCTCTACAATTTCGTAAACGCTTGGATCGGTATGGAATTTTTTCCAAGCGCTACACCATAAGCACAAATTGTTTTAATGTTATTCATAATAATGTGTGATTTTGTGTTTTAGTTGATACTTCAGTTTAGATTGGTTTATGAAGTTATCGAAGATGAAATCCACATTGCTCAAATTCGATATCACTACTGATTCCAACCCTGAAGTTATCAATTCCTCGTTCTACAAAAAATGAAAACTGTTTCTTTCGCAAATACTGAAATTGGTGACGATATAATTGTCTCATTCTACATAATCGGTGACACCGGATTTATGAGTGATGGCTACACGATTATGGCTAGTCGATGTCCAAAATATGAAGGGCTACTTCCTGCATGGGAAAGAAGGCCTAGAATATCTAATGAAAAGGAAGATGACGGTACTGGTGATGATGAGTTTTTGGAGCTGGTTGAATACAGAAAGAAAGAGAAATCTCTTACAATAAGTGGTGCCTCCAGTAGTTACAAAATGAGCCTCAGGAAGCTAGACGAGTCTGAAATCAGGGATGTTTTAAAAGGCTTTTCGAGGTTGAATTACGATCAAACCTTTGAAATCACGATAATCGAGTAGAACCCTGAGTTTAACTTCCTCCTTCAAGGTTTAATCTCTTTGGGTCGAAATCCCCGCCAGCTTGGAGGCGGGGATTTTTATTGATACTCACGCCGTCCGTCGAGTGCACTGCGTAGGGTAACTGAATCAGCATAGGTAACACCACCTCCACTCGGTAGCCCAAACCCGATTCGCGTTACTTTAGTAGGGCGCTGTCCTACAATTTCTTCCTGGATATAGTGGCAGGTAGCCTGGCCTTCGATGTCGTTCGAGAGCGCGAGTACAAATTCGTTAATTTCGGTTGATTCGATTCGTTTTTGCAAACTGTTCAGATTCAAGTCCTCCGGGCCTACTCCGTGAATAGGTGAGAGTTTGCCATGTAACACGTGATAACGTCCTCTCCAGGCACTGGAGCGTTCAATTGCAATTAAATCGGGCACGTGTTCAACCACGCAGATCATTTGTGGGTGGCGATGTTCATCCGAGCAAATTACACATTGAGTGCTCTCTGCAATGTTACCGCAGGTTTCACAGCGGGAGACTTTCTGCTGTGCCTCCTGCATGGATCCAATTAGTTTCTCTAAGGACTGCGGTTTCTCGACAAGGAGATGCAATGCTATTCTTTCAGCAGATCGAAATCCCAGCCCCGGGAGACGCTTTAACTCTTGCAAGAGTTTCTCAAATGCAGAGGCCACAAATTAAAGTTTGACCAAGAACTACATTCCCGGGAAGCCGCCTAGGCCACCAGTTACATCCAACATCGCTTCCTCGCTCTGTTTTTTGGCTTTCTGAGCCGCCTCCTGAATGGCAGTTAAGAGCGTTTCTTCGACAAAATCCGGACTTTCATTTAGGAATTCGGGGTCGATTTTCAAAGCCTGAAATTCACCATGACCATTGATTTGTATCTGTATGGCGCCACCACCACTAGATACATCGATAACTTGATCTGCCAATTTCGCCTGAACACTTTGCATCTGCTTTTGCATTTGCTGAGCTTGCTTCATTAATTTTCCAATACCTGCCATGATAATAAGTTGTTAAAAATTTAGAGTATTTAGGATACTGCTTCAGACTAATAAATATTCAAGCTGATTTAAGTCAAAAATGTACCAACCGGTTACAATGCCATGTAATTTAGTGCATTCGATAATGTTTCTTTAAAGTTCCCAGGACCTGTAATTGCGATCAGTGAATTGTTGTCCATTTTGAAAGCTTGAAATTGTGGCGTACCTCCTGGGATGTTTGTCAGCCAGGGATCTTCACTGATGATTTCCGGGCTGATTGCTGGCCAGTCAAATTGTGTGTTACGCAAGTAGTCGGCCCGGGCGCGTGGGCTTTGGTCAACCGTGTAGGTAATGAACTCGAGTCCTTTGCGCTTAGTCATTATCTCAGGGTATGCCTGTCGCAATGCTTTACTAGTCTGTTTACAGGGAGTACACCAGGAGGCGCTGTAATAGAAAACGACAACTTGTATATCATCCTGAAGTTCCGTCTGGACAAGGCTGAATCGGGCAGGTTGAACAAGCTCGGGAATTGGCAGTTTCGTGCCTGTAGGAAATGCAGCAGCGCTGTTGATCGAGAAGACCAACAGCGCCAGATTGAACCGATGAAGCTTCCGTACCATGGTCTCTAGTAGTCGAGTCTGCCGCCAATTACAAAACTCCGGGGTAGGCGAGGGCCGTAAACATAATCGGAGTCACGTGCGGCGCCAACCTCGAGGTCGTCCTGATATTCATCGAAGATGTTGTTCACTCCGAGGCGAAGTGTGAATTCCACATCATCGCTTAGTGCGAAGGATCTGCTGATTCCGAAATCGACGACGAAAAAGTTTGGTGAATCTTTTATAGTCTCTGTTGTCGCACGAGCAACTTCCATCGTCCCAGTCCATTTGAGCGCGAGGAAAGCATCGAACAAGTCATCGTTGTCGTAAGCGAATTGAACCAATCCAGTCCAGTCCGGGACTTTGTTGTATTTGTCAGAGAAGACTCCATCAAAAACTTCCTGAGATTCGTCGAATCGAGTAGCGTTGTAAGCCAGGCCTGCATTTACAGTCCAATTGTAGTCAAAGCGGTAACTCATGTCCCACTCGGCGCCGTAAATAGTAGAGCCATCGGTATTAATTCGTTCAACTTGAAAGCGACCGTTAGGTCCAGGAGCGCCACTGGGTTCTTCTACAAAGAATGAATCGTCAAGGATGGTGTAGTAAATCTGTAGCGCTGTGATGAGCTTACCCGCCAAAGCTTCAGGTGTGTAGTCGACACCAAAGGAAAAGGTCTGTGAGCGTTCTTCATCCAGCCCGTCTGCGTTGACTGTGTCCACTGGTGTGCCACCCAGATTGTCGACGTGAACATCTTCGGAGAAAATACGTGGCGCCAGAAATCCGGTCGAGTAATTTGCACGGAGCGTGAATTCGCTATTGGCCATATATCGGAGCGCTATGCGAGGAGAAAACACCCAGTTTTCTAAGGTGTTCGCTTTGTCGAGGCGGAGGCCTGGGAGAAATTCGAGCTTGGAGTTAAATTGCCATTCATCCTGTAAATAGAAGCCAAAATTATCGAATCGGTTGTCCTGGAGAACACTGACAAAGTTGCCAAAGGCATTTTCGTTGATGTCTTCAAGGTCTTCCTCTTCGTATTGAAAGCCGAATATAAAGTTGTGGCTTCCCGTATTTCCCAGTTCCCCTGCGGTATATTCAAATTGAGAATTGAAGAAGTAAGTTGTACTTTCAAGCACACCAAACTGGTTAAAAGAACCGCCGCCGGACCCACTTCCGTCGCCAAAGAGTGAGAAAGCGTGGGCTGCGTCCGTGCCAGATGCAGCATTCTCATCGGGCACTACTCCATTGTAGGTTCCATTCGCAGGAGCTTGGCTGCTAACCGTTACCAAGTTTGGATCAACGACTTCTTCACCAGTACCTCCATAAAAACTGTCGCGGTCGAGACGTACGGCGGAAGCGGAGAGATTAAAGTTGAACTTCTCGGAAATTTCCTGATCCCAGCGAAGTGTCGCCCAGTAGTAGTCCGTGTCCAGAAATTCGGAAATTTGCGCGAACTGGTTCGGTCTGCCAAGCTGATCGCCTCCACGGCGTTCTTCACCGATATATTGATAGTTGAAGCGGAAGCGAGTTTTCTCAAACGGGTTCCACCAGAGGTAGGCGCCGATTACCTGATTCTCGCGTTCGACTAGTTCGGAGAAATCGTCGTCATTTTTATCGTATTCGTTCTGGTCTCCATAAAGGCCGTAGAGTGCCGCTTTGAAAGATTTATCCTCACTGACAAAGTAATTCGCAAACTGTGTCAAATAGGTTGGTTCGCCATCAATACTGCGAAATGTGAAATCCAGGTGACCGTGCTTATTAAACGGCTCTTCCGGAATCAGATTGATCACACCCGCTACTGCCCCGGGCCCGTAGAGCGCAGAGCCGCCACCTTTTACAATTTCGATGCGCTCAACGAAAACGGTAGGCACCTGATCAATGCCATAAACAGAGGCAACACCGGTAAAGAGCGGCAATCCGTCGATGAGGATCTGATTGTAGTTTCCCGGGAGGCCGAGAAGCTGGATTTCCGCCGTTCCACAATTCTGGCAGTTGTTTTCGGTTCGTGCGCCATTGATCAGTTCCAACGCCTGACCAAGCTCATAGACACCGGCAGACTCGAAGTCGGATTGCCCCAGCAAATCTGTTTTGATCGGCACATCGACGAGCAAACGCTCTGTGCGTGTGCTTGTGCTTACGACTGTAAAATCGTCGAGTACATAGATGCCTTGAATGTCATCTTGACTCGTGGTTTTTGTTTCGTCTGCATTTAGTTCTTTGCTTTCGTCAGCGATTAAAATTGAGCTTAGAGCCAAAAATGAAATGAGTATTTTTAACAAAAAATTAACAAGATGTTTCATTGTCAAAATGTAAAATGTAGCCATTGCTACATTGCAAGATTTTTTGATTTTATAGATGAATCCTACGAATTTTAAAAAGTCCTCAGATCCGAAGCCGCATGAATCGGTAAGAAAGGATCACGCACGCGAACTTGCCGAAGATTATGTTGAGGCAATACGGCAGATCAAACTACAGAGTAAGTCGCCTCGTGTAACAGATCTGCAGAGTGTTTTCAGTGTTTCACATGTTACGGTTATACGTACACTCAGAAGGTTGGAGAAGCAGGGGCTGGTAAGCCGTTCCCGAAAAGACGGTATCTGCCTAACGGAATCAGGCGCTAAACTTGCAAGGCAATCTGCGGAGAGGCATCAATTAGTTTTGACTTTTCTAAAAAAGCTTGGTGTCTCCGAAGCCCAGGCTCAGATCGATGCCGAAGGTTTGGAGCATCACTTTAGCGAGGAATCCCTTGCTGCACTTCGCAATTTTCTGGAGAAAAATTCGTGAAATTATCAAGAGGTTGCTAAGTTCGTTCAGGCATCGGAGGTAGCACAGCAATTACCGCAGAGTCCGTAGACTTCCATTGGGTGATTGGATTTCAGTAAATCCTAGCTGCCTGAAAACGGCAAATATGCAGAGAATTCTCCGAAATCGACAAGCTAACGAACCATTAAATCTACAAATAGAATATATTTAAATTTTTACTTGGTTTGTAAAAATCTAAAAAAAAGTTGCACTGCGAAAAATCCCCCGCTTTTTATTGAGACTGAGTTTCATTGTCATCATCAGTCAACAGAACTCATTTCACTCAAACTAACAATTATTATGTTAAACAAAAAAGATAACAAAAGTGACCGCCACAACAGTCGTCGTGGCCTAACTCTCATTGAGCTTCTCTTGGTGCTCGTTATTCTCATCGGTGTCGGTGGTCTGATTGTTCCGATCATTGGCAATTCACTGACTCGTGTTCATACATCGACCTGTGCAGCTACATTTGGTGATGTTCACGGCATTATGGATCGTACGCAAATTGAGCTGGGTAACTTCGGCACTGGGTTTGATTCTGGAATCGATACGGTTGACGATACATTTTATAATGCAAAAATCAATGGTGTTACTGGTCCAACAGTACGCGATTTGACAGCAGACGAAATTACTGCGTTAGGGGCTGTAGGTATTACTTCTGTCTTAGATCACAATTCAGGTGCTGCTGATTTTAATCCTACTTTCAATATTAACCCAGGTGGTGCACTAAGAGATTTCACAACTGATCCGAGTGCTGTTATTCTAAGTTCATCACAAGCTGATGCTGTCTTTTTACCATCCGACAATGGCGAAGTTTATGTCTGGTTCGGCCTTGGTCGTGAATGGACTGGATTAGGTGTCGTAGCGCCTGAGCCGCCAACGCATTTTGGCGATACAGCAGGATTACTTCCAGATGATGTACACTCACGTTTCGGAGTAATTTTCCAGCTTGGAGATGGGCTTCTTACAAATGCTACCACTTTTGATCGTGCTGAGTTCAAGCGCATGACTTACTCACTTGACGGTGAAAATTTCGAAACAAGTGACAATCATATCGAAGTTTACTGGCAGGAAGCCAACCAAGGTTAATTTTTAGCAAATACTTAATTTAAACGATAATGGAACCCGGCAAAGCCGGGTTCCATTTTGTTGTTTTAGATTTACGCTTAATGATTGATCGAAAAAGGCAGTTATGCTCAAAGTCAGGACTCACGCTGATGGAGCTTTTGGTCGTATTGATTATCCTAGTTGCTGTTGGTGGGCTCATGATTAGTAGCGCCAGCAACCCAACTGTGCGTAGTACTGATGGCAGCGTTCTTACTCCTAATGCAGTGGTGACACAATCAACCATGCAGGAAGTTATTAAGGCACTTGTTGGTGATGGTGCGGATGCGTCTAATTACTATAGAGATAACTTTTCTATCCCCAACCAACTCACAAGCTTGTTTATCAATGTAAATGGACTTAACGCCTACAACCCAGCAACAAAAAACGGTTGGAATGGTCCTTACCTGCTGGATTCAGGAACTCGTTACGGCACGTTTACCGAGGTTGATGACAGCGATGGTTTTACAGATCTATATGCCGAAGAAAACGATCCGGCTATTTTGGACGGTTGGGGCCGACCATTGGTTTTGCAACAATCATCCGATAGAGATTTTGCACGGTTAGTTTCTGCTGGTCCAAATCATATTTTGGAGATGGATCCCGATGACCCCAATGCAGATCCTGGTGATGATATCGTGAAGTTTTTATTTTAAAATGACCCTAAAAAGAAAATCGTTACAAGGACTCACACTTGTTGAGTTATTAGTCGTTTTGAGCATCCTTGCCGTATTATCTACGGTGGCTATTCGTAGTGTCTCGGACCAGGCAATTGAGACGCGCTATGACGCAAATTTAGATCAATTGGAAGCGATTAAAGAAGCTATCATTGGTGATGGCGATGATTTTAATGGTTTTGTTGGTGACGTAGGGCGTCTGCCAGAGGTTTTGAATAATTCCCTTGATGAGCTTTTGGAACAAAATGGGATTGAACCTTTTGGCATTCAAACGCCGTCAGGCGATAGTGAACTTCGTTTGGTATGTGGATGGCGTGGCCCTTACCTTGATCTAGGTTTCGTCCAGGATTCGCTTATCGACGGTTTTGGTCAGGACTATGATTTGCTTCAAGATGATGGTACGACTTCTGCTGCAAATGGAGATGAGATTGGCATAATTAGAACACTTGGTCAGGGTGGAACTTTAGAAGGCACTCTTTATGAGCAGGACGCTTCAATAGTCCTCGAAAACACAACCACAAGTGAAACAAACTGGGCTCAAGATATTTTGGTGACAGTAGTTGTTGATGATCCTACAAGCTTTATTGATGAAGGTGAAGACGAATTAGTTGTTAGGGTCTACGGGCCTGGTGAGAATCCAGATTCATCAGGTACCGAATTTGGTTATGCAAAAACTTTAGATCAAAAGGATGAAACTTTGATAGGTACCCAAACCATTTACAATTTCAGTTTTAATGTACCCAACGGGCGGAAAGTTATCCGCGCTTACGTTATAGCAACAGTACCTTCCAATGATGAAGAAAATTTAATCACTAGTACACCTCCTCCTAGATCAAAGCCCGGATTCATTGTTGTCGATAAATATAACAAATTCATCACTTTGGAACTGTAAACAATGAAGATTGATCAGCTCAAATTACCCTATTTGAAAACCCGCCCGGCCAAGACAATTTTGGTGCAGGCAGGCACGCTTGCATTTCGCGTTGATCTAACGCTTGGCCCGGACGGTTTTAAGCCTAGGGAAATTGCTTGTATCGACATTGAAAGGAAGCCTAAAGGAAAAGATCCATTGCCGGAAAAAGATCCGAGTGAAAATGAATTTGAGACCAATTGGATCACTACCTTACTCGAACAAAAGCCAAGTCCGTCGAAACGTGTAAAGATCCTCTCTACCGATGTCCACTGTGCGGTTCTGGAAATGCCCTTGCTAAACGATTACAATGCGGATGATGCAGTTGCACTGGAAGCAGAGGCGTTTTTCAACGTTCCGATCTCTGATGCACAGTGGTCATGGATGCGTTTACCAGCAGAGGATGGGTTGGTAAAGGGCTGGGTGTCGCTGACGCCGATTGAAAAACTTTTAGCCTGGCGCAATGCGGTTTCGGAAGTGCGTGGCTCTCAATTGGAAGCCGTCGGTCATCCCTGCGGAATCCGGCTCGGCAATAACATACCTCAGGCAGAAGTTTGGCCGGACCTCGTCCTTCTTCATGTAAGGGTTTCCGAACAGCGCGAGATTTTTGGCTGGTCGGGTAAAAACGCGCTTAAAGAGGCGATCAACGATCCTGAAACTAAAG
>CAZUYZ010000161.1:0-6284 GCA_964624365.1 uncultured Puniceicoccaceae bacterium | reverse complement strand
ATGCGTTCGACCCACCTGAGGTAAGTCTTCCGGCTACGGGGTGAGTACGCTTTACTGTGGACATGCGCATAAAAGAGCGCATATGTTTTGGATTGTTTTGTTGTAACCATATCCGGGCAGGTTGGCAGATGCTGACCCCCGCCCGGAACTTTTAATTTGTCTGAATAACGACCACCTCACAACTCTCCACGCCGCGCAGCGGCTTTGTTCAACAAGAAAAAACAAGTAGTTTACTTCTTTGGTATCAATTTCGGTCAATCCACGAAGATAATTAAAATCGATATTACTCCATGCTTCATGCTGCCGACCTTCATTGTGCCACTGAAGTCTTGTTAGTTTTCTGTCATAAACGGTTGCCGAAAGCATCAGCGTCCGTTGCTCTTTCTGTAACTGTTCCAAAAACATCAGCTCTATTTCTGCTTCCGAAAGCTGCCTCTTTGGCTGGAGTGTTTTTTTGACCTTGGACTCTAATACAGGCTGCTCAAGCAACGGAGGTCTTACCCGGTTAAGAGCCATTTTGCCTTTTCCTGTAAAAATCTCTGTTTTCTCAACAACCTGAAACTTTGACTGATCCAGCAGGAAAGCACGTCGTTGGGCTTTTTTGTCCGCTTTCGCCTTTGCTTCTTTCTGAATTATCGCATCTGCCTCCCTTGAGCTGAGAGGGACTAGAGTGTCACTTACTTCATTACTTTGGGATATCAACGGATGCGCCCAAACAGAAAAAATCAGAGTTGAAATCAAAGTTAAAGAATTTCGTATCATGTTATATTTTTGATCGTATTTGCTGGGATATTACAAAAATACATGTCTTGTCCATAAAAGTTTAACAGGTATTCTAAAAATGCTATGTATATATAGTCGTTATAGATACTGCTATTTGATATTCTCACGTCCTTTATGGGTGCAGGATCAAATAAAGCAGCAAAGAGAATGGCCATTCACATTGGCCAGGCGATTCGCATTCGGCGTGAACAGAACGAATTAAATCAGGACGAGTTAGCCTGGCGCTCTGATACTCATCGTGCCTACATGGGAACGATCGAGCGTGGTGAACAAAATATTACCGTATATAAACTGTTTCAGATCTCCAGAGCACTGGGCGCGAAACCTTCTGATATACTCAGAGATATTGGTTTTTAAACTGCTGCCGCTTTGTGATCTGATTGCAAAAGAATCTTGATTAACTAGAAATACTAATTGGGAGAATACTGGCAGCAAGACTAACAGCGATGGCACGAGACCCGATTACAACGGAGCCTACTCTCAGGAAATCCTTAAATTAGGCCGCTAAACGGCAGACTTTTTCTCAGTCTGAACGTCGTTTTGTGGGGTCGGTTCCTAAGACGAGTTCTTTTGAGTTTATCAGTCCGTCGCCATCTAAATCCAGCATGGCATCGTTTACCTGAAAGATACTCATCAGGGGTAAAACCAAACCTTGCAGATGAGCACTTTAACGGCCTTAGTGGCAGCTTAATCGGGTTAATTTTTTATCCCTTACTTCACACCGTTGAGCTCAGGGTTTGCCTCCAGCCAAGTTAATGCCCCTCCTGATATTTGTGTTTTAACTATCACAGGCCATATCATCTCTAGTGAAGCTCAGACCCTTTTTCGTCAAGAACGGAGTCTGAAGAGCGCCAATTTGTATCTGAAATTTGGCACTGGCAAGTACCTCATTCTTCCAAGGCCATAACTGATTCGATTTTTAGTCCGGTCATCTTCCGAATGCCTGAGAGCAAAATCCATAAAATTGTCATCATGATCAGAAAGCTGGGAACAACAATCACAGGCCAGCTCCAGGTCATCATTTTACCGACTTCAGCATTAAAGGCATCGGTGCCGGCTGGACTAACAACGATCCAGCGAGCCAAAAGATAGTTTAGAAGACTGCTTATGAAGAAGGAGACTGCCAGCAGCCAAGTACATCTCTCAAGGAGTTTGTCGAATGCCACCAGATTGTTATGCTCTTGGAGAGCAAGATGTACCTTATCCACATGAATCATCTCCGGATTGTAGAGCATTGTGCGAATCAAAGGCCAGGGCGTCTTTAGTGAAACGATCACTGCAATACCGAGGAAGAGTGGAATGGCTGCTTCCTTTATTGCGAACCATTTAGTAGGGATTTCCAGAATACCAATACCACCTGTCAAAAGGACACTGATGAGGCCTATGATTGAAAACAGGTTGTACTTCGAACGTTTGTAGTAGTCATAAATAAAATAGCTTACAGGAAAGAGCAAAGCAATGATCAGGAAGACGACCGCAATGTTGCCAAAGTAAGGTTCGAAGTATGCGCCAAATAGTTTTTGGCCTTTATTTAAAACAAAAATAGGTAGTATTATATTAAATCCGAGATTAAGAAATACGTTCTCCTTTTTTGCAGAAGTTACTGTTGTTGGCTGGGTAGAATTTTGCATATCTGTTGTTTTGCTGAGTTGCCGTTTACGAATCAATTCGCCTAGATTTCAGTGAGTTATGTCAAATGCAAGTTCTATTCGCTGTCTGATTACCGCTGGTCCAACCCGCGAACATATCGATCCGGTACGTTTTTTGAGTAATCCATCCACGGGAAAAATGGGTTATGCTTTGGCCGATGCCGCTGTTACAAAAGGCTGGACTGTTGATCTGGTAGCTGGCCCGGTCGCGCTCAAAGAACCTGAAGATGTGGTCCTCTATCCAGTGGTTAGCGCGGAAGAGATGTTTCATCAGGTAGATGCTCTGTTTGATGTTTGTGATGTGTTGATCATGACTGCAGCAGTTAGTGACTTTCGTCCTGTAAAGCAGCACAATCAAAAAGAAAAAAAAGAGCAGGCGTCTTTGATAGTCGAATTTGAGCGAACGACAGACATTCTGAAGTCAATGACAGAACGCAAACGACACCAGACCGTAATCGGATTTGCGGCTGAAACAGACCGTGTTGAAGAGTATGCCAGAGAAAAGTTGTTCGAAAAGCGCTGTGACTGGATCGTTGCTAACAAAGTTGGTGAGCTGGGTTCCGGCTTTGCCGCAGATACCAACCTGATAACCATGATTGGAGTAAACGGTGATTTGGTTACGTTGGGCCCGGCTCCGAAAAGCACAATCGCTCGACAGCTAATTGATAAAATCGCTTCTAGGTATTCATCATCCTTGAGCGGATAAAGAGAAAGGACTTCATTTAACGGTTATGAAAACGACAGGACTCGATAAAATTCTTGGGCGAATTGACAATCTGGATTCAGTGAATCTTAGCATACTGGTGCAACGGTTGGCGCGTGAGCGGAAGTTTCAGGAAACGGTTTTTAACACAATTAAAGATGGCATCATCGTCATCGATTCGGAAGGGATTGTTCAGTACGCCAACGAGGCGGCTTTCAACTTGATAGGACTTAAGGAGGATGCAATTGGGAATACGCTTTTGTGGCGAATGGTACCCGATCTTACCCGATCTATTGATTTGGAAAATTTGGGGAACGATATACAAAATTTACCTGTTGTTTCGCGTGAGGTCGAACTTTCCTATCCAGAACACCGTTATATACGACTTTACATGGTACCAATTGAAGCTCAAATCGGTCAGCATGAGAGTGGAGCAATGATCGTTCTTTCAGATGTGACCGACGAGAAGGTTTCGTTAAAAGCACGCATTGAGAGCGAACGCATTGATTCAGTTATGCGCCTTTCTGCCGGAGTTGCTCACGAATTAGGGAATCCGCTGAATTCGTTGACAATTCACCTTCAGCTCATTGAGCGTAAGCTGGCAAAGGTAGCTGCGAATGCGGATGTAAGCGCAATTTCGGAATCGCTCAATATCTGCCAGGACGAAGTAAAGCGGTTGGATGGCATTATCACCCATTTTCTGGAGGCGATTCGCCCTCAAAAGCCAGATTTGAGTGAGCTGGATCTAGTCGACTTAGTTGGCGAGGTTTTACGCGTCCAGGAGATGGAGTTACGCAATCGGTCACTGGATGTTAATGTTGAAGTCGGCGAATCAGTTCCTACAATTTTGGGTGATCGTGAGCAGATTAAGCAGGCGTTTTTTAATCTAATCAAAAACGCAATGGAAGCGATGCAACCCCACGGGCAGTTACGGATTCTCGCGAAAAGCGATGATGATTTTGTTTATATCAAGTTTATTGATAACGGTTCCGGTATTGCCGAAGAGGATCTGGCTCGTGTTTTACAGCCATATTATACAACCAAAAAGGGCGGTCATGGATTGGGTATGATGATTGTACAACGAATTATGCGTAGTAATGGCGGGCAGTTGGGAATCGAGTCGCAGAAGGGCAAGGGAACTGCGATTACGCTACAATTTCCGCAAAAGCACCGCCGGACCCGATTGCTGGAAGCCACGGCAGATAAGTGTTAAAAAGTTAAAAAAGAATCTGAAAAGATTATGCTTTCAGTACCGTTACGATGCTGTTAGAGCATTGCACTCTTATTATTCAAAACATTATGAAATCTTCATCCTTTAAAACACCTTCCATTTTAGTGTTTGTCGTAAGCACGCTATTTTTCTTAGCCTGTGGTAAAAATACTGGTTCTGACAATGTAGCTATTCCGGATAGTCCTGACGCTGCGGTGCAGACAATTCTTACTGAGTTCTCGGAGGGGAATGGTAGTATTGCTTGGAGTGCCCTACCCGCTTCTTACCAAAAGGATATCGATGAGATTATTCATTTGTTCGGTTCAAACGTAGATGAAGAGGTGTATAATAAAAGTTTCTCTCTGTTTTCTAATCTGACAAAGCTGGTTGATCAGAAAAAATCTTTCATCGTGAACTCGTCACTCTTAAAAGATAAATCACCGGAGAATCTTGCTGAGATGGAAGCAGCCTTACCCTCCATTGCCGGATTAATGAACGCGATCGATTCCAGCAGTCTGTCCTCAACTGAAAGTCTGCGCAGTTTCAGTGGTAAGTCATTTTTTGAAACAACCGTATCTGAATGTATCAAACATTTAGAAGCCATTAATAAAATGGCAGGGGAGAAACCCGGGCTTGCTGATTATGGATCAGCAGTAGTTTCGGTGGTTAATGAAGACGAAAAACAGGCGGTTCTTTCGATAGCTTTTCCTGATCGTGAAGCGGATCAAGTAACATTTACTAAGATCGAAAACCGTTGGGTTCCCGCCGATATGGCAAGCAAATGGCAGGAAAACATCAAAGGAGTGACCGACTCAATTAAGAAAATGTCTACCGAAGGTAATGAAGTTCAAAAAACTCAGATAATGGGCGTGATTACAACGTTTGAAGGGATACTACTGAATATTGAGTCCGCAAAAACGCAGGAGGAATTTGATCAAAGCCTGAAAAGCTCTGCAATGCCACTGATGAGTGTTTTCATGCTATTGAGTCAGTCTGCAAATAATCCCCAATAAGCCGATTAAGGGCGAAGTCCGGCATCTTGAGAATTCTTATTTTACAGAAATTATCACAAAATTCAGAGTTATTTGTACAGGTGTAACCGCCTCGCTCTGTCGAGGCGTTGTGTGGCCATAACAGAAATCGCACGGCGACTGAGCGCCGTGGCTACACATATAAGTTTAAAAGAATGTATAGATAATCCTCTGTTTAGCTGCAATCTCTCAAGGCGCTCTGTACCAATTGGAAATTACTTTTCGCCTGATCTTTTCTGGTTTCGCTGGTCGATCAGGACGATCATGAACATGTGATACGCGAACCAGAAAGTAGCGCTAATGGGTACAGCCGCAAAACATGCCTGTATTTGAGCAATTGTCGGATCTTCCGAGAATGTGAACGGGGTCAGCATGATCGACATGAATACGAAAAAAGCGAATGTTAGAACAACGCCAAGAGCGATGTGAAATTTGCTAAGGAGTTTTTGATATACAGGACTATCCATTTACTTTTTGAGAAATGAAATTAGAACAGACTGTCAAAGCATTTGTGATGAAAAAGATCATGAACAGGTTCTTAGAGGCGGTTAGTTGCTTCAAAATATCGGAAAATGGCGCCAAATTAAAGTTGTTGGCTATTATGGAGGTAGCCAACAAATCCAGCGACAACAAAAGCGATGCATTCTGTGCGGATACGTTGAAGCAGTTGTTACGCTCAACGATTGATTTGATTTCGTTAGCTACCCTATTTTGGTTCGTTCGGTAGCGCCTTCCTCAGTGCGCATCTGCGTCGTGTAAGCTAGAGTGTCTAAATGTTCGTGCGGTGCGGAACGCACCTGCCCTACCTACCCCGCAGAAAAACCACATCCGCAGGTCAATATGATTAAATTTATCGCTTGAATTTAAATGTACCATGAGCATTTTACATTTTTTCCAATTTTAAATCT
>CAZUYZ010000160.1:0-21256 GCA_964624365.1 uncultured Puniceicoccaceae bacterium | reverse complement strand
GGAATGGAGCCGTTTTCTCAAGGCTTTGGCGTAAGCGGCAGCAAACGGCACTGTTAAAAGGGTCGTTCTGACTGGAGTGTTCGCTGGTTCTGTTTGTATCATTGATTGTCGAGTAGTGCAGTACTCAGCGGGGGGCCACGTACCGGAAGCAGCTTGCCCTGCAGCTGCATTTCCTTGCCGCAACAGGGGCAGCACAGTGGTTCGCTCTCGGGCATCTCGAGCGCAAAAGCTTTGCCGCCCAGCAGGAGGCGCAGTCGGCGAACTTAAAGCAGACCTGCATAAAGTTCTCGACAAAACCAATATCAAAAATCAATAAAATGAGCATTTTAGAGTGGTGTATTTTAACCCGCAAAATGATACTAAATGGGACTTTCCCTTCTGAAATTCTCAGTTGATTAAAATCAAATTGTCACTTGCACGGATGAAAACGATACCTAAGTTGAGTTGGCATAAAAATGGTGCTATCACATAATTCTACTCCAAAAATGCAAAATAAAACTCTAGCTTACGACAGTAAGATTGAAGGCGAAGTTGTTGTTACCAAAGCAGATTCGGTGATTAACTGGATTCGAAAGCATTCGGTTTGGCCGATGCCAATGGGTCTCGCCTGTTGCGCAATTGAGTTGATGGCGACTGGTGGCTCACGTTTCGATATTTCCCGATTTGGTATGGAGGTTATGCGCTTTTCCCCACGTCAGGCGGACTGTATGATTGTCGCCGGCACAGTAACTTACAAAATGGCTGAAGTTGTTCGTCGTATTTACGATCAGATGGCGGAACCCAAATGGGTCGTTGCCATGGGGGCCTGCGCTAGCACTGGCGGCATGTACCGCTCTTATGCGACTTTGCAGGGTGTCGATCGAGTTGTTCCGGTTGATGTTTACGTTAGCGGTTGCCCGCCGCGACCAGAGGCATTGCTGGACGCAATGATCAAATTACAGGATAAAATCGGAGAAGAAAAGTCGGTAACAAATCTGTTTCCCCAAAAAGAGAAAACTGCTGAACTTGCTGAATCGGCGAGCTAATTATAGTCTATGAGTGACAGTGATATATCTCTTTTAAAAGAGCGCTTTGATTCGATTACGCCGCGTAATTCTTCGGATCACACGGCAATAAATTGTTCTTCGGATCAGCTTACAGCGCTTTGCAAATATCTGAAAGATGAACTCGGTTACGATATGTTGGTTGACCTAACCGCAGTCGACTGGGATGCCAATAGTCCTCGATTTACAGGTATTTACCACTTTCTATCGACGACAAAACATCAGTATTTGCGTATCGCGGTTGATTGCACGGATGACATTAACCCAAGTCTCCCATCGTTAGCAGCGCTCTATCCGGCTGCCAACTGGCACGAGCGTGAGACTTACGATCTGATGGGCATTGCTTATGAAGGACATCCGGATTTGAAGCGTATTCTGATGTGGGATGACTATCCGTATCATCCACTGCGCAAGGACTTTCCACTCGCGGGTATCGAAACACCGCTTCCGGCCGAAGATGTCGCCGAAGTCACCGGGACATCGGTGAAAGCAGCGCCGATGATGGGTGGACCCTTTGTCTCCTCGGCAGATGGTCCCATGAGCCAGACCGAACCACGCGGGCGCGATGAAAGTTGGACCGAACAAAAGGAAAAACCTCTTGCAAAGTAAACTATTTTAATGACTGCGACCAAAGAAATTTCAATCGGTGATGCCGGGTCCCGTATCAGTCAAGCTGAAGGCGAACTCGAAGGTGAAACTATGATGCTAAATGTGGGACCATCCCACCCAACGACCCATGGTGTGCTTCGGCTTAAAATGGAACTGGATGGCGACGTAATCAAAAAATGTGAGCCGGTGTTAGGTTATCTGCATCGCGGTGATGAAAAAATTGCTGAAAACATGACTTACAACCAGTTTGTCCCTTACACGGACCGTCTGGATTATCTGGCGCCACTTGCAAATAATGTTGCCTATGCGTTGGCAGTCGAAAAGTTGGCGAATCTGGAAGTTCCTGAGCGTTGCCAGGCAATTAGGGTGCTCTGTTGTGAGCTGGCTCGCATTTCTTCGCATTTGTTAGGAGTTGGAGTCTATGGTATGGATGCTGGCGCCTGGACAATTTTCATGTATACATTCACTGAGCGTGAAAAGCTCTACACGCTATTTGAAGAGCTAACCGGCGCACGATTCACGACCAGCTATACACGTATCGGTGGCGTTGCCCGTGATATACCGGAGGGCTGGTTAGGGCGTGTGTTGGAGTTTTGCAAAGGGGTGCTTCCTGTAATTGACAAGGTGGATAAGTTGTTGACGCGTAATCGCATCTTCATGGACCGCACTGTTGATATTGGTGTAATCAGCAAAGAAGATGCGCTTGCATATGGAATTACCGGGCCAAATCTGAGAGCTTGTGGCGTTGATCTTGATCTGCGCAAAGACAAGCCTTACTTGGGCTACGAAAATTACGATTTTGATGTTCCGATCGGTACTACGGGTGATTGTTATGATCGCTATCTGATGCGGGCAGAGGAGATTCGTCAAAGTGTGAAAATCGTGCGGCAATGCATCGAACGCTTTCCTGAGGGCTCCTACTATGCGGAAGATGCCAAAAAGATTTTTGCTCCGAAGAAGGAAAAAATTCTGACTAGCATGGAGGAATTGATTCAAAATTTTATGATCGTTACCGAGGGTCCTCAGATTCCAGCGGGAGAGGTCTACTTCGAAGCGGAAAATCCGAAGGGAGCGCTTGGGTTCTTTATCCATTCCAAGGGTGGGGGTGTGCCTTATCGATTGAAGATACGTGGGCCATCCTTCTGTAATCTTAGTATTTTAGATAAGTTGATACCCGGCCACTATCTTACCGACATTACCGTAATTCTTGGTTCGCTTGATTTCGTAATGGGGGAGTGCGACCGATAACTATTTAAATGATGAATTTAAAACCCGAAACGATTGAAAAAATAGATAAATTGGTGCCGCGTTATCCTGAGACGAAAAGCGCTGCCTTGCCACTCTGCCACCTAGTCCAGGAGGATCAGGGGTACCTGTCGAATGAAGCGATTGAGTGGATTGCAGATCGTTTGGAACTTCAGCCAATCAACATCCTGGAGTTAGTCACCTTTTATCCGATGCTTCGCACGGAGCCAACAGGCAAATATCACGTCCGTGTCTGCCGCACGCTTCCCTGTGCACTCTCCGGCGCTTATAAGATCTGCAAACAGTTTGAAGAGGCTCTCGATTGTAAGGTGGGACACACCAGTGAAGACGGACTGGCAACACTCGAATTTGTTGAGTGCCATGCAGATTGTGGCAAGGGCCCGGTAGTGATGGTCGGGGAAGATGAGTACACGGATGTCAGTCCAGAAAAAGCGACTGAGCTTGTCGGGAAAATGAAGGAAGGAAACCTATAATTGGTTTTTATTTTGGCCACGTAGCTAAATAAAGACTTTCTATCTCCAATCTGTGTCTTAGTTAAATCTAAATAAAAATTATGGAACACAAAGAACATAGGCTAATCTTCAAACATATAGATGAGCCGGGTTACACCAACGATATCGACTGTTATCTTAAAAATGGTGGCTACAAACAATTAAGGAAGGCTTTTTCCATGAAGCCCGAGGAAATTTGTGCCGAGGTTCTGGATTCTGGCGTGCGCGGTCGCGGTGGGGCGGGCTTTCCTGCCGGGATGAAATGGAAGTTTCTCGATCGCAAGTCGGGCAAGCCGATTTATCTTGTCTGCAATGCAGATGAATCCGAACCGGGAACATTCAAAGATCGTCAGATCATTCATCAGGATCCACACCAGCTGATTGAGGGCATGATATGTTCTGCATACGCTACTCAGGCAAAGTTGGCATTTATCTATATCCGGGGTGAGTTTTTCGAAGGGTATAAAATACTGGAGCGAGCAATCGAGGAGGCTCGGGAGAAGAATTTTGTTGGTGAAAATATTCTGGGGTCTGATTACTCCTGTGATATTATCGTTCATCGTGGCGCTGGCGCTTATATTTGCGGCGAAGAAACAGGTCTGATCGAGTCGCTTGAAGGCAATCGTGCCAATCCTCGTATCAAGCCGCCATACTTTCCTGCAGCACTTGGTCTGTATCAGTGTCCAACCATTGTTAACAATGTAGAAACCCTTTGTGATGTTAAGCATATCATTGAGCTAGGTGGCAAGGCATTCTCCGAAATTGGTACGTCTGGCAATACTGGCACGCGTA
This sequence comes from uncultured Puniceicoccaceae bacterium, assembly GCA_964624365.1. Taxonomy (GTDB): domain Bacteria; phylum Verrucomicrobiota; class Verrucomicrobiia; order Opitutales; family Coraliomargaritaceae; genus Lentimonas. Next base: position 17,055 of record CAZUYZ010000160.1, on the reverse strand, counting down.
TCTGGTGTGTTTCCGGTCATGTGCAAAAGCCCGGCTACTATGAGTTTCCTTGCTCCGCTATTACGTTGGGACAATTGATCTATGATGTTTGTGGTGGGCTCAAGCCAGGCCGCAAGCTAAAGGCAGTTATTCCGGGTGGTTCTTCCGCTAAGATTCTACGGGCGGATGAACGGTTTGCCGGAAAGCTTAAAAACGGCGAAGAATTTGACTGGGGAATCGAAGACATTCCGATGGATTTTGACAGTCTGGCTGCTGTTGGTTCCATGTCAGGTTCCGGTGGTGTAATTGTAATGGACGATACAACGGACATGGTGGAAGCGCTCGCCAACATAAACTACTTTTATGCACACGAAAGCTGCGGCCAATGCACACCGTGCCGTGAAGGTGTGCCATGGATGCGAAAAATTACTCAGCGCATGTTGGACGGTGAAGCTCGCGAAGAAGATGCCGATTTGCTAAACAATATTGCAGATCAGATAGCTGGTCGCACCATTTGTGCATTTGGTGAGGCGGCTTCGTGGCCGGTGCAAAGTTTTATTGCCAAGTTTAAGGATGAATTTGTAGAAAAAGCTCGCACTCAGGCGGCACTTCGCAAAGAAGGAAAACCAACTGCTGAGGCAACGACCTTAATTTAAGCTATGACGACTCAAGCTACAGTCGAGACTATAACGATCAATATCGACGGTGAGGATGTTGATGTCCCTAAGGGAATCAATGTTATCGAAGCCGTAAAAATGGTTGGAAAAGGCAAGGAGGTTCCACATTATTGCTATCATCCAAAGCTATCCATTGCCGGTAATTGCCGAATGTGTCTGGTGGAAATGGGCATGCCGATGCGTGACCGTCAGAGCGGTGAAGCGATATTGGATGATGACGGCAATCAAAAGATTGGTTGGATTCCCAAGCCGACGATTGGCTGTGCAACCAATGCGTCTCCGGGAATGCACATTAAGACTAATTCGCCAATGGTGAAAGAGTGCCGTAATGGCGTGACAGAGTTTTTGCTAATCAACCATCCTCTGGACTGTCCGATCTGCGACCAGGCTGGAGAGTGTCGTTTGCAGGAGTTTTCCGCAGAGCATGGCCGTGGTTATAGTCGCTTCATTGAGGAAAAGAACGTTAAGCCCAAACGCACTCGTCTTGGGCCTCGTGTAACGCTCGACGATGAGCGGTGTATCCTTTGCTCGCGTTGCATTCGTTTTTCCAAGGAGATTGCGCAGGACGACGTGCTGGGTTTTGTAGATCGTGGCACTTACTCAACGCTCACTTGTTACCCTGGCAAAGCGCTGGAAAACAACTACTCGCTCAACACAGTTGATATTTGTCCGGTTGGCGCGCTTACCAGCACAGATTTTCGTTTTAAAATGCGCGTCTGGTTTTTGAAAAAAACAAACAGTATTTGTACGGAAAGCAGCGTAGGCGCTAATACAGTTGTTTGGAGTCGGGAAGGGAAGATTTATCGAATCACACCGCGTCGCCATGATGCCGTCAATGATACCTGGATGACTGATTCCGGTCGTGGGCTATTCAAAGCAATCGAGTCTGAAGATCGTCTAACGCATTATACAGTAGATGGTATTTATCAATCATTTGAAAAGGCTATTGAAGTTGCTGTCGAACTCCTAAAATCAGGAAAGGTAGCTGTTGTTGGCTCGGCGCATAGTTCTGTCGAAGAGCAGTTTTTTCAGCGGTTGATCGCGGATCGTTGCAAGGCATCCGTTGCTCTCGTGAGTCATACGGGCGAGGGCGACGGCATTTTACTCTCTGAAGACCGTACTCCCAACCTGCGTGGAGCATTGTTGAATGGGCTGATCGACGAATTGCCAAGACCAGATCTTAATGCTCTGGCCGAAGTTATTGAAACGGGTGAAATTGACACGCTTTTTGTTATTAATGAAGACATCACTCAGGTTGGCGTTTCAGATGATTTGCTATCCAAGGTGAAAATTGTTTATTTAGGTATAATTGCGAATCACACTAGCCAAGTGGCTCGTGTGGTCCTTCCGACTTTATCCGTTTTTGAAAAAGACGGTTCCTTCGTAAACCAAAGTTTCCGTCTGCAAAAATTTAACGCTGCCGTTCCAGGCCCTCAGGGAATTCAGCAGGATATTGTAACTTTAGGTACACTCGTTGCACATCTTTCCGAAGAAAAATCCAGCAAGATCACCATTCATAGCGTTTGGGAGCGGATTGCTTCAAGTGTTGAATCCTTTAGTGGGCTGGACTGGCAAGGTATTGGCGATGAGGGCGTTGAGCTCGATCCAACTGCTTTTCTTGATTTGCCATTTGTTGAAACTAAGAATCTGAAATTTGATCCAGCTAAATTTAAAGAGGCACACCTTGCTACTGTTGAAGGATAAGCTTAATTATGGAATCTATTGAGAATATGCTCCCGGTCTTGTTGCCAATTGCTTTTGCGTTGGCGATGATTTCTGTCTTCATGGGACTTTGTAGCTACTCGGTACTTGCTGAGCGGAAAGTTTCCAGTTGGATTCAGGGTCGAGTTGGTCCGAACCGTACGCGGCTTCCACTGTTGGGGCACTTGCCAATACTCGGCAACATTCTCACCGGAATCGGACTATTTCAGCCGGTGGCAGATGGACTGAAGTTCCTCTTCAAAGAAGAGATTGTCCCTGGTCACGTTAAAAAAGGCTACTATTACCTTGCCCCTGTACTCGCTCTGGCACCCGCTCTGACAACTATGGTTGTTCTGCCTTTTGGTCGATATGTAGATGCTTCCGGTGATTTGCAGCCACTAGTGCTGGCTAATATCGATGTCGGGATTTTGTTTATTCTAGGTATTTCTTCGCTAGGTGTTTACGGTATCGTTTTAGCAGGCTGGGCCTCAAACAGTAAATATCCGTTTTTGGGAGCCATTCGCGCATCGGCGCAAATGATCTCCTATGAATTGGCAATGGGTCTTGCAATCCTACCTGTGTTCATGTGGGCCTCAGCGCCTGGCGCCGAGTACGGGCTAACATTATTTGGTGTAGTTCAGTCTCAATCCGGTCTTTGGCTGGCTATTTGGCAACCACTGTCTGCTTTGATTTTTCTGGTAGCGCTCTTTGCGGAGACAAATCGATTGCCTTTTGATATGGCAGAGTCAGAGACCGATCTCGTTGGTGGCTTTCATACCGAGTATGGCTGCTTCAAGTTCGGCCTGTTTTTTGTTGCTGAGTACGCGCATGTGATCATGGGGTCGGCGCTCTTTGTCACCTTGTTCCTGGGTGGCTGGAACTTTTTTCCAGGCTTCGCCGATCCATGGGGAAATTCCTCAATCGGATCAGTGCTTTCGGTTCTTTGGTTTATGGCTAAAGTGTTTGGCATGATTTTCTTCTTTATTTGGGTGCGCTGGACACTTCCACGCTTTCGCTACGACCAGGTAATGGCCCTTGGCTGGAAAATCTTACTCCCGCTCGCAGTGGTTAATTTGATTTTTAACACACTTTTAATCGCATTGTACGATACATTCTAAACAAAACGAATATGGCTAAGACAAAAGTTATGGAGCGCAAGCCGCTCAGCTTCTCGGAAAGGACATTTATTCCACAAGTAGCTGCCGGACTTGCGACAACATTTAAAACGATGTTTGGTAAAAAAGTTACGCTGCAATATCCTGAAGAGCGCCCAGTAATACCAGATAACTATCGCGGCGTGCCTACATTGGTTAAGGATCCAAATGGGCGCGAAAAATGTGTGTCCTGTCAGTTGTGTGAATTTGTGTGCCCACCTAAGGCGATCCGGATCACACCGGGCGAAATCGATGTAGAGGCCGATCCGGAGCGTGCCCATGTTGAGAAGGCTCCAAAAGAATTTGATATCAACATGCTGCGTTGCATCTATTGCGGTCTGTGCCAGGAAGTCTGTCCGGAAGAAGCAATTTTCTTACAGGATATTTTTTCAGTGTCCGGGTATAGTCGTGAAGAGATGATCAACAAGAAGGACAAATTATACGAATTGGGCGGCACTTTGCCTGACAGACATTACAAATGGGACAAGAAAAAAGCTGCTGAAAAATCCGGCAACTCCCAGCATTGAATGAAAAGATGTTAGACCTATTATTTTATATCTTTTCGGCGATCACTCTTGTCGCAGCAATGCTCATGGTGATATTGCCTAATGCAGTGAACGGAGCCATGTGCATGATTGTGTCGTTTCTGGGAACCGCAGCTTTGTTTGTGCTCTTGGAAGCGTACTTTCTAGCAATTATTCAAGTGCTGGTTTACGCGGGCGCTGTGATGGTCTTATTCCTGTTTATCATCATGTTACTGGATGTTGATAAAGAAGGTGGAATTATCGAATACAAACACAAATTAACAATCGGGGCTTCGATTCTTGGCTGTTCGCTGTTTGTAGGTTTGGTTTACTCGTTATTTTCAGGTGGTCATTTGCCAGAGCCCGAACTGCTTGCCGTATCCGAGAATCCGACTGAACTTGCCAATGGAATCCCGTTCACTACGTCTTCAAAGTCAGTTGGTTATAGTCTATTCACCAAATATATGCTGCCTTTCCAAGTTACTGGATTCCTCCTCCTATCTGCAATGATTGGTGTGATTGTAGTTTCCAAAAAAGCTAAAAATTAGAGTTTCCGGCAATTGTATATTAGACCTCTTGCATAACTCATAACTCAAAATTACGGATGCCAGCAATGAGATTGAATCTGAAGTCAAACTTCTTTCTGCGATTACGATAACGTTCGCTGAGGATGCGGTATCTTTTAACCGAACCGATAATATCTCACGCTTTTGCTCGAGGTATAGCAGACAGAAGTCTTAATTCATTGGAACTAGCTGGAAAACCGTTCATGATTTCTTAGGCATTCAAACAAAATAAACGACACAAAAATCAGGCACATTCCGGTTAAGGCCACCCCTTGTGGAGTCGATTTGCTAAGAATCCAATAGCCTATAAAAGGAGCAAATGTGCCACGGATTCCGGTGGATGCCATATGCACGCTCATGTAGGCAGAAACTTTTTCGGGCGGAGCAATTTTAGTTACCCATAATTGCCATATTATTTTACCACCCCCCATAGAAAGGCCGAAGAAAACCATGGCAACTGTGAGAACGACAACACTTTCAGCAAAGAAGAAAAGCGACATAGCTGCTAGCGAAAAAACGCTGAGTAGGTTTCGAGTTGTAATCAGATGAAATCGATCGAATATATGCCCCCATAATCGCGTGCTTAAAATACGAACTACTGAAGGAACAACTGCGAGTAAAAACGCTATTTCTATATTGTCCGCATTAATTCCGAAATCTGGATTCGCAAGATATTCTACCCGTATGGGTACGGTTATCAAGTGACCCAGCCCAAGCAGCATCCAGCTTCCCAGTAAGTATCCAAAAAAACGATCTTTCCAGACGAGGCCAAGATTTTGCCATGGGTTGCCAACCGAATCAGCTGCAAGCGGCGTACTCGGCATACAGTTTATGATCCAGCCATAGGCAACTGCAGAAAGCGTCATTACCCACAACAACGAGCGATAATATTCCATCGATCGGTCCAATAATTGACCACCTAACAATGAAAACAAAATAGCACTTAATGAAATAAGTATAAGCGGCATAGCAATACGACTGCCACGTTGACTTGCCGGATAGTTTTCCGCGTAAATCTGCGTTATTAGCGGTCCTTGCTGTACGGCTGCTATCTGGCTGGCCATCATTAAAACCGTAAATAACAGAAGGCTCTCAATCATACTGGCGCCTAGAATTAAAAAAGCGGTCAGGAAAAACACATAGGCGCACAGTTGACTCGGCCGCAGCCTTTGTCTCGTAGCAAAATACAGCGTTAGTGGGGTAAGCAAAAACCCAATGGGCGATGCTGCAGCAATCAAGGCCTTGTAACTTTCAGGAGCGTCAAATTGGCGAATTGCAATTAGCAAAACAAAAGTGGTCCAACCAGCTTCAAGAATTCCATAAAAAGAAGCTTTCAACAAATCGTTTCGATACGTCGCGGCAGCACGCTCTTCAAGCGACGGTTTCTCTGTCTTAATCATTCAAAAATGCTTTTGAACGAAGCTTTACATTAGCTCCACTCAAGCATGCGCTTGAGTGGCACATAAGCTCGTTGGCGGATTGCTTCATCCATCTCAATCTGCGGCGCCACATCGCGCAGACAATCACGCAACTTCGTGATTGTATTCATTTTCATGAATCGACAATCGTTACACGCACAAGTGTTGGTTGGTCCAGCAATGAAGGTTTTATCTGGAATTTCTCGTTGCAAGCGATGAATCATGCCTGTTTCGGTAACAATGACAAACTCCTGGGCGTCGCTCTCTTTGCAAAAAACGACCATTTTTTCCGTGCTGCACACAAAATCAGCGTTGTCGCGCACTGTTTCGACACATTCAGGATGCGCCACAACAGGCGCATTGGGAAACTTCATTTTTAGAGCTTCAATTGCTTGTTGAGTAAACAATACATGTGCGTAGCAGGAGCCAGGCCAGAGCTGCATATCACGACCAGTTTGTTTGGCTACCCATTGGCCTAAATTCTGATCTGGAACAAACAGAATGTCACGATCTGCAGGCACTTTATCGACAATTTTCATAGCATTACCGCTAGTACAAATTACATCGCTTAATGCTTTTACCTCTGCTGAGCAGTTGATGTAAGCAACCACATACACATTGGGGTTCGCATCTTTGTAAGCTGCCAATTTCTCAGCAGGACAGGAATCGGACAACGAACAACCAGCCTTAATATCCGGTAGCAACACGACTTTCTCCGGATTCACAATCTTCGCGGTCTCCGCCATGAAATTCACTCCACAAAAAACGATTACATCAGCATCTGCTTCTGCCGCCCGATAAGAAAGCCCTAGCGAATCGCCCACATAATCCGCAACGCGCTGGATTTCGTCCACTTGATAATTGTGCGCCAGAATCACTGCGTTACGCTTTTTTTTCAGATCCAACACCTCCTGCTGTAAGCCAGAAAGAGGCTCCTCAACTCCACAGTGAGGAGCAAATACCATAGGTTCGTAATTCAAAAACGCCGTTGCCATAATCAGTCAAAGGTATAGAAAAAGGCCTTAGAGAATCGGGTCAGTGTAGCTTTAAGTCAAGCGAGCAAGGCGAACTATTTATGGCGTCCTGTCTGGCCTGTGCTGCGAAATTAAAAAACTAGGTATTGCCATAACAATATAAAGCACGTTTTAAAAAAGATAATATGATAAAAGCTAGCGAACTACTCACCAACGCCGAAAAAAAAGAACTTCGCGGATTTGCTCAACGTTTGAAGCCGCATGTTTATCTCGGCAAACAGGGTTTGACAGAAACGCTTCTTAAGGAAATAGAGACGGCTCTTATAAAGAACGGGTTGATTAAAGTTCGCTTTGAAATTGAACGTGCAAATATACAAAATCATGTTATTGAAATTTCTGAAGCACTCAATTGTGAATACGTCGGTGGGGTAGGTAAAGTGGGTATTTTCTTCCGAGAAATGCCAGGTGAGGATTCTGGATCTTGAATGGTTCGCCTGTTTATGAATTAAAAAAACTGACTAACTACTGCCAAATGTCCGACTATAAAACTGTTCAGGAAATTAAAGCGATTGATGCCAGCTTGGCTGCGCCGTTTCGCGCGATGCTCATTCTGCTCAAGAAGGCAGCCAAGGTAGCAAAAAACGGCAACCCGTTTTTAAATCTTGAATTTGGTGATCGCAGTGGTCGTTTCAGCGCCAACTGCTTTTGTGACTCGGAAGTATTTAAAACACTTAGTGATGTCGAGGAAGGCACCATCGTGTGCATCTCTGGGAAAACAGACTATTATCAGGATCGTTTTTCTCCGCGTGTCCAGACAATCGAAGTCGTTGATCCAGAAGTGGTCGAAGCAGAAGGAATGCTGGGGCAGTTGGTTGAGGTGCCACCGGAATCGGAGGATGAGTTGTGGACGCATATTCAGGAAGCTGTGGAAGCGATTGAGCATTCAGCTATCAAAGAAACTGTTCAACGAGTTTTGGATGAAACAGAAAAAGCCTTCCGCGTTCGAGCAGCTGGCATCAGTATGCACCACGCTTATCGGCATGGGTTACTGGAGCATACTGCGCACATGGTTCGTGCCTGTCGTGTTCTGCTGCCACTTTATCAGGAAGTAGATCCGGATCTCGCAATCGCTGGAATTATCCTTCATGATATCGGTAAGTTGGAAGAGTATGAGGGTGCCTTGACAACGAAGGTCAGCCGTCTTGGAACTTTACAGGGACATGTTGTGTTGGGATTTAGAACAGTTCGTAAGGCGGCGCTCCAATCGAAGCTAAATTCCGATCTCACTGAACGTCTCGAACATATTATTCTCAGCCACCAGGGTGAAAAAGCCTGGGGTGCTGCGGCAATGGCTGCCACGCCGGAAGCAGTATTTGTCTCAATGGTTGACAATCTGGACGCTAAAATGGGCATGGTTCAGCATGCCCTGCGGAACACTCCGGAAGCAAATGATTTTTCAGATTACCTTGCGGGATTGCAAACTCGCTTGCTGGTTACTCAGCCGGATAAAGAGCTTTGATCCTAGATTTGTGAGTTGAAATCACGATCTTTCATTATTATCGCAAAATCGATCCTGAACTCGGACTCGGGTTTATCGCAAAGCACTGGCCCTGGTGAAGTGTGAGCCGCTGATGATGCGCACCTTTTATAGGAATGATCGTCGCATGTTGTTCAAACGCTTCAAGGCCTTTGCCGTGATCTACGAAGTGCTCAAAGATGAGGTCCGAATCAAGGCCATAGCCGGATCTGTGCCGCAAGCCTTACTTCTGGCTGGAGCGTTAAAATTTTGCTTCCCGTCGCAGTTTGAGAGGGGAACTGCAAATGGGGTCGGGAACTGCAAATGGGGTCGGGCCACGCATTCTAACATTTCTAGTCGCTTCTCCGATCAACAGAATTTGTCCGTGGAGCGATTAACAATCTTTGCCATGAATGTTTTCTTTCATATTTATCGTTACGTTAATCTATTATGCCAACACGCAACGTTAGTTTATCTGGTCATTATGACTCATTTATTGAATCGAATGTGAAGTCAGGCCGTTTCGACAATGCAAGCGAAGTTTTCCGTGCCGGTTTGCGACTGCTTGAGTAGCAACAAGAAGAGAATGATCTGAAGCTTGAAAACTTGCGACAAGTGGCAAAATTAGGTTTTAAACAGTTGGAGCAGGGGAATAGAGTCACAGTTTCTGACAATGAATTAGAAAGCATCTGGAAAGTTAAATCCATTGTAGTCATTTGGCAGCATTATCTTTCACTTGCTGCAGAACAAGATATTATAGAAATCCTTGCTTGGTCCGAAGAAAACTTTGGAGAATTGGGACGCATTCGCTATGAAAAACTAATTATCGCTGCTATCCGAAACTTAAGTGAAAATCCGGAAAAACAAGGAGTTCAACGGAGAGATGAAGTCATTGAAAATGCACGATTGTATCACTTGATATACAGTCGAAAAATTGTTGCTGTTGACCTGAGAGTGAATACGACTCGCCACTTTATTCTGTTCAGGATAGTTGAAGAGCAGCAAATTGAAATCGCCCGATTGCTTCATGATCGTATGGACATTTTTCAGCACTTGCCAGAGGAGTTAATATCAGAAGACTTTAAACAGGTTTTTAGGCATGTTATCTCTTGATCACAGCAATGGAGCCACCTGTCGGAGTCGAACCGACGACCTGATGATTACAAATCAACTGCTCTACCAACTGAGCTAAGGTGGCGGACAATACTGGATCGGGGACTCGAACCCCGAACCAATTGATTAAGAGTCAACTGCTCTACCAATTGAGCTAATCCAGCTTGTTCTGCTGGTAACAACAATCACTAACAGAAACCCGAAAAACTGTTATTTCCGTTGGCTCTGTCAACTATCGATTCTATTTTTTTGATCATATGCGATCTTTTTCTTCCTGTTTAAAACACGAACCATTGCAAAAATGATTAATGGCATCAACGCTAGGAGAAGTATTGCAGCTAAGACAGGTAACAGTATTATCAGAATTGAAATCAAAACAGAACCGCCTAGCTCAGCCGTTGAAATAACAGGATTGCCGATGCCAGCTGTAGTGACAGTTGAAGCTCCGCGAAGTACTACTGAAGCGCTCTGAACAAGTCCAGCTGATCCGCCGCCAGCGATGACTGATACAAGCCACTTGAAAAATCCATCACCGATCATTTCAGGCGCTGTTGCGCTGGCCAAAAAAGTGCCGGCGATAACTGCTGCTGGCGTTGAAACTGAATCAAGCATATTGTCCAGCCAGGGGATATAGTAACTGCCGACCTCCAATAAGGTCGCAATGCCGAGTGCAAGAGTAACTGCGTCACTTCCCAGCCAATCGTATCCGGGACCCAACATGCCACTAATGTCTGCCTCTCCGAATAATTCGACGTTTCCATTTGCCGCGAGACTGGCAATGAACAGTGGCACAAAAACGCGGAAGCCACAGGCGGCCGCCAGGCCAATTCCTACAAAAAATGCTAACAGTTCATTCATAAAGCAGTGTAGACATGGATAAATGCTAATCCGGAAATAGAGTATGGTATTTACAACAGTTCAAAAAAATGTGTTTCTGTTGTCCGCAGTGAAACGTTTCCTGAAGAGCAAAAACCCAAAGCAAAAAGAAAACATTTTTAGGAATATTTTGAAACCAATCGAAGTGATAAAAATATAAGCTAAATAAGGAGAATATTATGTGATGTTCGTCGACATTGAATATGGAAAGGCAATGTCATTTAATGGGAGTTGGTATAGAACTGGTTCAGATGAACAATGGTTCAAAATTTTCGAGACCCATGAAGAAGCAATTGTTTTTGCAAAAAAAAAATCACACTACCGGACAGAATAAGTATTTGTAAAGATGAGTTGCAAAATATCTGTTATTGTTCCTTGTGCCTGGGCTAGCCGACGCATGGCATGTCTGAAATAATCCAAGCCATATCTGAATATGCCTCTTGCCATACTTCCAATTTGTCCTGTCCATGCATAGAATGAACTCACTGGTCTGAGGAAGTGGCGTTAGTTTCAGGATCAGCTTTCCAAGGTCCATTTTTGCACAGGCCACCCAAATAAAAAGTCTGGAAAAGCGCTTGCACACAGAGTTCAGTTGCACTGCAGTAAGCCCGCTCAAGGCTAGCTTTTGCAAGTTGACTGTGGCTTCACCGATGAGGCTCAAAACGAAAAGAGCAGCTGCCCTGAGTCTGGCCTTGTGCACTTTGGCAAATTTTGCTTGAGCAAATCGGTGAAAACATCAACGGGTAAAGCGCCTTTGGTTTTTTCATGTTGTGGAAATCATTGAAATCTTAGCTTCAGTACCGAAGCTAAGAACCAGAGGCAACACCAAAGGACTTATATCAAACAACTTAAGCCGTTTATTCACAGTTTTGCTCGGTAGTGTGATTAAAAATAATAAATAGCCTGCCTACAAATATGAGTAATAAGGTGCACAACTAACTGAAAGCCAATGCGTTAGGTGGAATTATTGAGTGGACTTTCATTAAAGTCAGGATAATTCCGATATGATTACTTTTTCTGTTAAACGCATTGTGCTTTAGCTGGTAGTATATTCACTTAAGCTTCTGTTGTAGTTTTGGCGCTCAAGAAGATATCAAAGAATTTGCAATTATGGTTTAGCGCGAAATTATTAATGTGGTCAAAATACCACGGGGATCTCTAATTATTAAATAACACCTAGCTATGAACTATCTAAAGCTAAAACACATATCTTTGGTTGGAATTTTGCTTTCAAGCGCTTTTCTTAATGCCGCTGTCGAGACAGGTTCTCCGGCGCCTGAATTTACCCTATCAGATAGTACAGGGGTAGAGCATAACTTGTCCGATTTTAGGGGTAAATATGTAGTTTTCGAATGGACCAACCATCAATGTCCTTTCGTCAAAAAATTTTATGGTAAGGGCGCTATGCAGTCCTTGCAGACTGAAATGACAGAAAAAGGTGTTGTCTGGTTGCAGGTTCTTTCTTCTGCCGAAGGCAAACAGGGGTATTTGACCGCTTCCGAAGCTGAAATGATGCGCAACGAGCAAGGGGTAGGCTCAACCGCATTATTACTGGATCCCAAAGGTGTTGTTGGACGTGAATACGATGCGCGCACCACGCCGCACATGTTTTTGATTAATCCTGAGGGTGTGATTATTTATCAAGGCGCTATCGACAGTGTAAAATCGGCAAATTCAGCAGACATCGCCAATGCAGTCAATTATGTGAAACTGGCTTATGAAAATGCAGTTTCAGGCAATCCTATTGATCCTGCTACGACGACACCTTACGGTTGCAGCGTCAAATATTAACAATCCGAAAAAATCACCTTTTTTCTGTCTCCCTACTTTTGAGAAAATAGAACTTCTTACCGAGCAACAGTGATACAAATTCAACGGAATGGTAAACTTGCCATAAGCCTTTAAAGGAGGAGCTAATTAGAGGCTAGGTTAAGACACTGTCTAGAAAATCAAACTCCATGGCGGGAAGCGCTATAAGCCCCCTGCGGCCTCTTATGCAGGATTATTTACACTAACTTTTCACACCGTTGCACTAAAAGATTAAAAAGTAACTAGAATTTCAGCTGCGACCAAGAGTTCGTCTACATTGCCATCGGCATCTGCTGCTTTGAATTCGCCCTCGGTGTAGCTTAGTTCGGTGATAAGAAGAAAGTTTTCCTTTAATGCATAATTATGCGCGAGCGTGTACTTAAAAACATCTGCACTGAAAGAGTTTCCGAAGCTGCCCTCCACAGTATTCTCCAAGCCTACATAACTAATTCTTCCGGTGAGTGACGCGGTTTCATGGTAGACATAGTTGGTCATGAAAAAACCACCGATAGATTCTATCTGAGTATCTAGACTAGATAAAATGGAAACTTCGTCGACGTTTGTTTCGCTAAAGTTGAATTCGGCTGCGAAAAGCAATGCTCCTAGCTCGAGAGTCAGGTAGGTGTTTAACATGTACGCTTCGCTGTATCCCGTCGTATTGCCGGGAGTGTTCAGTCCGTTACCACTTTCGTAAGCGCCGCCCAGAAAAAGCTTGAGCTCATATCCCAATGAATATGTATAAGCGACCTCAACACTGTAACCGCCGTCATCAATAGGTGTGCTGTCCGAGTCATTTTTGCCGCCAAAGCGATTTTCGTAGTTTACGGTACTGTCCTGGATCGAAATACCCAAAAAATTGCCGTTTTTGTCGTAAGTATATTTAATCCCTTGCGAATATCTTTCACTGATTGGAAAAAACGCGGCTTCGAAGAAAACCGGGACTTTCGTATCAAACGAACTCATGTGAGTTACACTCTGGTTGACAGCACTGGCCAAAAGATTGTTTAGAGCATTTCCGCCATAAGCGGTTGAGTACTGGTAGAGTCCAGTTGGTTCGTAGGCTTCAAATCCAAGCATCGAAGCGTAGCGTCCAGCAGTGATTGCCGAGCCTTCTAATTCACTGTCGAAGCTGAAGATAGCAAAAGCCTGTTCGATTTCCAGATCGTCACCATCTTCTTCGTATTCGATATCCAACTGAGCCGACAGGGATTCAAATTTAAAAAGCCACGAAACTTCAATTTCATCGATGCGAAAAAGGTTTTCTTTGTCGTTGTTTTGAGAGCCACCGACGGGGTTTATTTCTTCGTCGTAGTGAACGTACGACATATCTACGAAGCCCTTAATCGATAGATAGCTATTAACTTCAATTTCACCCATCAAGATGCTTTGAACCGCAAGTAATGTGGCGATAAAAGTGAGTTTATTTTTTACAATCATTCCATTTGAGGTTAATTGCAAAAAACGTAGAGATTGTAGGGATGGTCCACGGTAAAATATTTGTAAACACTATTGGATTTTTTCAGGCCAAGTCTAGCAAAGATAGTTCTAAGAGGCTGTTTAAAGTTTTTTTTGATACTCCTTGCCTGTTGGTAATATGAGAGGGCACGTCTAAAAACAGAAACATTATCCAAGTGAGATAAGCAGGGAGCATTTTAACTTGCAGAATTCCCCGCAGCTTGCTGCGGGGTCACATGTTGTGTTGGAGCAGGGATAGTATAATAAATCGTACCCTAAGCGACACGACCAATCCAAATCGTTATCAAAATCGAACTGTGCCAAAGGATCAATCGATCCCGATTTTGATAACGATTTGGATTGAGGACGGTTATTTTTTGCTTCAAGCCAGATACCTCGTAGCTTGCTACGGGGAGTTTCACTGTTAAGTCTAACTCTTAGGTTTGAATAGCTAGATTCTTACCGCTTAACGAACTCATACTGCCAATTTGGACTTGTGGACGTCCCTTTATCGAAACAATTGGTATTAAATTTTGCCGGATAATTTCGCCAATTTCGGTCTCTGTGAGCAGTTGTTCGGCACAAGGTAGAGCGATTTGATCACCACTGGAATCGGCATAAAAATGGTAGGGCATTTCATTGATATCCATGTTAGCATGAATATTTATCTTTTTAAGGCCTTGCTCCATGTAAGAAAGGCCCAATGAAAGTCCAACGAGTGTGGAGGAATGACCCCAGAGAAACTTATCGACACTTTCGTGAGTAATAAGTTCTTCAAAATCAAAGGGATCAATTGGCTCGCTTTTCTCACCATATGGAATTCGTAACATGAACTTAGGGACAGTGAGTGCCAGATAAACTGCTTCCGGCATTGAATGAAGCGCCTGCCATTCCTGTGAAGGACTGTCATTACTTAGACATTCCAAACCAACCGATGCAATGAAGGGCGTGCCGGACTCTGATACAATGCTGGCGATTCGTTTTAATAAACCAGCGTGTGAAGCCGTTTGTTCAAAGGTGTAGCAGGCTGCAATGGCGGTGAGTGGCCCCTGTTGTTCATCCAGCGCTGGTTGCTCAATGAGGAGTTTGTAAAGGGCGGTGTTTTTCAGATTTTCCGAGCCTGCAAGATCTGCAGCGACTTCTCCTGCAGTAATGTCGTACAGTACGATCTGCAGATGTGCGTCCGTTTCCAGGCGCTGAGTCAGCAGTTCAATGCTGCGCCAGAGCGATTCCATGGTCTGGAAATCGGGATGATGTAGAATGGAGCGCATCATGCCTGACAAAGAGCTATCTACGGCAGCCACCATGGCATTTTGTCTGGGATCGGCGGAGGGCTCGATATAGGGGGCAACTGCATTTTTTAAAAGTGTCTTGATCGCAGACGATGCTGATTTACGATTAACCGTCGAGTCACCTACCAGCTTCACAAAATCATCGATAGAGTCCTTTGCAGGAATTGTTGCGCCCCGGGGCTGAGTTTTCTGCTCACTCGGGTTTAGCAAGGATTTATCTCCCAACCACTCCTGTACCTCTTTAGCAACAGAAGCGAAAGAAGCGTTGTCTCGAAGGCGATCTCTCAAACGAGAAATTTCCGAAAAAATTCCCAGTTTTTGATAGAGCTCATCTGGATGAAAATCCTCCATGCTCTTAATTTTAATATTTGTAAACCCATTGGCGCCGACAGGAATATTCAGTTCAATATTTAAACGGGCAATAACGTCATCAAGATTGTCGAAGTGAACATCAAAAGGTTTGCGTCTGGCAAGAGCTTCGCCGGTTTCAAGCTGGCCTTTGCTAGCGCGACCTGAGAAGTCTCCCATTACCGCCAGGCGGAATTTTCCGGACTCAGCCAGGCGAAACTTCTTGTTTGAATTTCCAAAATTAGCTTCAAATCTCATTGCACTTTTCGTTTGATTAAGAAGATATTAGGATAACAAATTCTTTTCGTAATTCGTTATATTGTTCCACTTTGCTTTTCGATCTTATAGATGAATAGAGCGTCATTTTTCGAGTCAACGCAAGCCAACAGAAAACTATTAGAAGTAATGTGTTGCTGAGTTTCAAAACCAAATTCTACTGAATTTATGCAGCGTTTACACAAAACCATTTTGGCGCCATCTATCCTGGCAGGTGATCATGCAGACTTAAGGGGTAGTTTGGCCGCGATCGAAAAAGCTGGTTTAGAGTGGGTACACCTCGACATTATGGATGGTCACTTTGTACCTAATTTGACGTTTGGCCCGCAAATGGTAAAAGCGCTTCGCCCTTTATCCCGGCTGTTCTTTGATGTTCATCTGATGCTGAATAACCCGGATAAATTTGTCGATCCATTTATCGATGCGGGGGCCGATCAGATCACTATACATGTTGAGCCTCGGGACTATCCAATCGCAGAGACACTGGCGCACATTGCCGAGCGTGGCTGTAGGCGTGGTATTGTGCTTAATCCGGATACATCGGCAGATGCTGCCAGACCTTTTTTGGCACATTGCGATATTGTATTGTTGATGACGGTACAGCCGGGATTTGGTGGCCAAAGTTTTCGCAAAGACGTTTTGCCAAAAATCGAAACCCTATCGAACTGGCGTGCAGAACTCGGGCTAAACTATCGTTTGGAGGTCGATGGTGGTGTGGATTTGAGCACAGCGCCTAGTTGTATTTCACGTGGGGTGGACACATTGGTTGCAGGAACTGCATTCTTTAAAGCAGAGAATCGTACTAAATTCAGTGAGATAATTACCCAAACGAACAATTAGTAGAGATCGACACGTCTGTCTCTAAACACAGATATGTGAGAACGCGTTTCAGCAACCTTTTCAATATCGATTTCGGTAATATACACTCCAGTAGTCTCATCAGCTTCCAGAAGGATTTCACCGGAGGGATCGACAACCATGGAATGTCCGAAGTAGTTAGTGTCGCCGACATCCGCACTGTGATTCTCGGTGCCGCACTGATTGGTCGCGATGAAGTAGACCTGATTTTCAATTGCCCGTGCACGGATTAAGGTCTGCCAGTGCTTCAATCGTGGATGTGGAAACGCTGCAGGCAAAACCTGAATGACAGCTCCCTTCAATGCACACTTTCGGAATAATTCAGGAAAGCGAAGATCATAACAAATACTGCACCCAATTTTACCCATTTCCGTCTTTCTGGTTACAATGATGTTTCCCGCTTCCATGTATTTTTCCTCGTTGAAAAGTGTAAACAGATGTGCCTTTCGATACCGTGCTATAATCTCACCGGAGCGTTCAAAGTAATAAAAGGTATTGGCCGGTCGACCGGACTCGGAC
>CAZUYZ010000159.1:0-17288 GCA_964624365.1 uncultured Puniceicoccaceae bacterium | reverse complement strand
TTGGGTCAAACAAAATACTGTGAAACCATAATAAACACATTTCTAGAGCTGGTTCAGCTAGTCCCGTATCGCTTCCACTTGTTGCCCACAAATCATTTTCCATAACCGCAGCAGAGACGACTTTGTTATATCCCGAAAATACTCCATTTCTGCGTGCGACTCAGTTTCCATGAGATCAAAGTGTATGCCCCAGAGCGGTAAAGTCGAATCCGGATAGATGGCATAACGTAAATCGCCTAACACATTTTCATGATTTGGATGACGATAAACATATCCCTGAGAAAAATATCGGAATCGCTCTATATCACGACCTAATACTGAATTCGGAAGCGCTAAATCAGCAGCGTCTTCAGTGGAGAATACATCAACCGAACGTCCTGGATAAACAACTGGCTCTTTGCCGGGAACGACCCAGACCGCGTTGACATAATAGCGCCCATTAAATTCGTAGATTGTTCGCCACAATAAGTTATTTGCTAAAGAGGGGCGTACTGAATAGACATCTGGATAGTGATTTGACTCGGCAGCAATTTCTTGAGCAACCTCTTTAGCTCTCATATGCTGAAAACCACAAAAGCTTAGATACGTAACACAAAGCGCTACAGCAATCCGTGCGAACAAAGGCTGCCCTCGCCTGATTGCAAGCAATGTCAAGGCAACCAGCGGCAAAGTAAAAATCGGGTCAATAATTGATATAAGGTCCCAGGACTCCCGGTGGCTGCTAAACGGCCAGTACAGAAGTGTGCCGTAACTTGTACAGGCATCAATCGGCCCATGAGTCAGAGCGCCTGCCGCTGCATAAAGAACAAATTTCTTCAGCGGAACCGTCGAACGAAATAGCAACAGCTTGAAAACAACAGCGATACAGAAACCAATCACCGGAGCCATAATGAGTGCATGTGTAAAATGCCGGTGATACTGTAGGCTCAGAAGCGGATCTGCGCTGGAGCGAATCAAAACATCGAGATCCGGCGCACCGCCTGCAACTGCACCCAGGAAAGCTGCTAATCGAGTCTGATCTTTTGGACTAATCGCAACAGCAACTGCTGCGCCGATACTAATCTGTGTAATGGGATCCATACTACTCCTCTAATCTATCGTCGTTTTGGCAAACCTTTTGCGTTGTATATGGATTTTTTACGCTGTCTTTGTTTCAATCCCTTTCTTTTGCTACTGACGGCTTTGTCAAGATGCTTACCGGATTGAAGCATTTCAATCTGGTCGCGTATGGTTGCCGCTTTCTCGAATTCAAGCTTCTGGGCGGCTTCCAGCATATCGGACTCCAACTCGGCAATGACCGACGCAACGTCTACATCATCGGCTTCGGCAACCATTAGGTCGACATCTTCACTTTGATCGTATTTCTTGCCAGGCGCCTGCAAGCTTTCTTCAATACCGCGTTTCACGCTTTTAGGCGTAATCCCGTGCTCAGCATTATAGGCTAGCTGCTTTTCTCGACGCTTTTGAGTGACTTCGAGCGCTTTGGTAATTGATACAGTCATTTCATCGGCGTAGAGAATGACACGCCCTTTCTCGTGACGTGCTGCACGTCCTGCGGTCTGAATAATGCTGGTTGTGCTCCGCAAAAAGCCTTCCTTATCAGCGTCCAAAATAGCAACCAGGGCTACCTCAGGCAAATCCAGGCCTTCGCGGAGGAGGTTAACACCAACGAGCACATCAAATTCCCCCAACCGCAAACGACGCAGAATCTCAACACGTTCAATTGCATCGATATCGGAGTGCAAATACTCGACCTTCAAACCCGCTTCGCGCAAATAGTCCGTTAA
This sequence comes from uncultured Puniceicoccaceae bacterium, assembly GCA_964624365.1. Classification (GTDB taxonomy): domain Bacteria; phylum Verrucomicrobiota; class Verrucomicrobiia; order Opitutales; family Coraliomargaritaceae; genus Lentimonas. The sequence continues at coordinate 15,501 of CAZUYZ010000159.1, read as the reverse complement.
ATCCTCAGACATCCGCTTTGTCAGAGTGGTCGCCAGTGTACGGTGACCCTCTTCTGCTGCCGTTTGCACTTCACCAATAAAATCCTCTACCTGCCCTTTAATTGGTCGAATCTCCATTGCCGGATCAACCAGGCCGGTCGGTCGAATAACTTGCTCGGCGACTACCGAGGAAACTTCCAACTCATGCCCGGCTGGCGTTGCTGAAACATAAATTACCTGATCAGTGATCGATTCAAACTCTTCATATTTCTGCGGACGGTTATCGAGCGCTGAGGGCAAACGAAATCCATATTCAACCAGTCGTTCTTTACGTGCACGATCGCCGTTGTACATGGCACGAACTTGCGGTAGAGTTGCATGACTCTCATCAACAAAGAGTAGGAAATCATCTGGAAAAAAATCGATCAGGCAAAAGGGTCTTTGTCCGGGTTTGCGCCCAGCAAAGTAGCGAGAGTAATTTTCGATGCCTGTGCAAAAGCCCATTTCCTGCAGAAGTTCGATATCATACTCCGTACGCATTCTTATGCGTTGGGCCTCCAGAAGTAAATTTTTCGATTCGAACCAGGCGACACGGTCTTCCAGTTCCGCGCGTATCTGAGGGATGGCACGCGCAACCTTCTCTTTGGAAGTCGCATACTGAGTGGCTGGATACAGGTGAAAGATTTCCAAACTATCTCCGGTCTCACCCGTTAGTGGATCAAGCGTGCAGATGCTCTCCAGTTCATTCCCCCAGAATTCCACGCGTATTGCGCTTTCCATGTAGGCTGGGAAGATGTCTACTACATCACCTCGTACCCTGAAAGCGCCACGCTTAAAATCGATATCATTGCGTGTGTAGAGGATTTCCACCAAGCGCTCAAGAAATGTATCACGCGAAATTTCGAGTCCGGGCTTTATTTGCAGCATCATCTCTTTAAAATCTTCCGGTGAACCCAACCCATAAATGCAGGAGACACTGGCAACAACAATCACATCATTGCGGCTGATCAACGATGACGATGAAGCGATTCGCAGACGCTCAATCTCGTCGTTGATTGAGGAATCTTTTTCGATATAGGTATCGGTTTGAGGTATATAGGCCTCAGGTTGATAGTAGTCATAAAAACTAACAAAATACTCGACTGCGTTTTCTGGAAAGAAGGTTTTGAATTCCGAATACAATTGAGCAGCGAGCGTTTTATTGTGAGAGAGCACCAGCGCCGGTCGCTTAATTTGCTGAATGATATTTGCCATCGTAAAGGTCTTTCCCGACCCGGTCACACCCAACAGCGTCTGATGGCGATTGCCTGCCCGCACCGAATTTACAAGTTCGTCAATTGCCTGCGGTTGATCACCTTGCGGCGCATAATCGCTCTTAAGTTTAAAATCCACAGCATACAACAGATTCGAAGAATTCGATCGGGCAAGCAGAAGCATGAAATTGCGGTGAAATACGAATGCATGCCTCAGCCACTTTTTTGTACTCAGTTGCAAAAGACTATTAATCTTTTAATTTAATCTGAAACACAAAATGAAATATCCAGAAAGCAAATCTATCCTCTTCTTTGATGGAGACTGTGGCCTTTGTAACCGAACAGTTCGCTTCCTGATTCACCGCGACCGCCATAAGCGGCTCTACTTTGCGCCGTTACAGGGCATCGCAGCTGAAGCAATCGTACCTTCCGAATACCGCAAATCACTGGATACGATTGTCTACAATCGCGCACACCTTGATAAAAAGCATTCTTTGCACATCCGGTCAGATGCAGTTCTTTTGGCGCTCTTTGATATTGGCGGCATCTGGGGATTTATCGGTAGATGTGGACGCTTGCTCCCGATACGCTTAAGAGATTGGTGTTACGATCACATCGCCAGAAACCGAGCCAATTCTATTCTTAAAAAAGCATCCTGCGAGCTACCAAGCGCAGATGAACAGGCTCGGATATTGCCTTAGGATATCAAGTGACCAGAGCTGCTCAGAGGGACCCACGATGTGAAAATTTAGTGTAGATAATTCTGTATAAGAGACCTCAGGAGGATCATCGCTTCCCGCCATGGAGTTAGATTTTCCAGTGTCCTAACCGGCGGATAAATTGTAAACAACGCTGAGTCGCTCTTGTCCAGTTTCAGAGCCAATGGATTCATTTGTATTCAAACCACTACCTTTAGCGACTAGTGGAGCCAAGCGCATACACAGTTCGAGCGTTTCACTTATACTCAGTTCCATAGAGACTAATCCAAAAAATTAATAGTTAATCTGGAAGGTTGCACGATGCCAGTCGTTTGTTTGTCTAAGAGACAAAACAAATGCACGATGCAAGTTGGAATCGCACAAATCAATACAACAGTCGGTGACCTCTCGGGAAACCGACAACGCATCCTTGATGCTTACTATCAACTAGTTGCCGAAAAAGCTGAATTGATTCTTTTTCCGGAACTTGCTGTATGCGGCTACCCTCCACGTGACCTGTTGTTTAAGAGCCAATTCGTCAGCGATGTTAATACTGTACTAAAAACAATTGCTAAAGAAATTGGTAACATTCCGGCAGTCATTGGATTTGTTGAACCGCGTACTGGTAAAACATCTGGACGACCGTTTTACAACTCTGCGGCCTGGTGCGAATCCGGAGAAATAAAAACCATCGCTCGCAAGTGCCTACTGCCCAACTACGATGTGTTTGATGAGGAGCGCTACTTCGAGCCTGCCAAAGATCCAACTATCTATGAATGGAAAGGTAAGCGTATCGGCATTACGATTTGTGAAGATATTTGGACCAGTCAATGCGTTCCCAACAGACATCGCTATGCAACCGATCCGGTCGCCTCACTTGCAACTAAAACAATCGATCTGCTACTAAATTTGTCTGCCAGCCCGTGGCAGGGAGGCAAAGGTGAAACACGTAAATCACTGATTGAAGATACTGCAAAACGCTGCCAATGCTCCGTTGTCTATTGTAACTCCATTGGCGGCAACGATGAACTGGTTTTTGACGGAGCCAGCTGTGTTTATAATCCGGAACGAGGAATGATTGCTGAACTGGCTGCATTTCAGCCGGAAAATTGCACAGTCGATACGGAGAATTCAAATGCCCTAAATAAGTCCGAAAACTTCATACTCAGTAACGACGCAGCCATTCATGATGCACTTATTCTAGGTCTTCGTGATTACGCCCACAAGAGCGGGTTCAAAAAAGCTTTAATTGGCTTGAGTGGCGGCATTGACTCAGCAGTAGTGGCAGCGCTGGCATCAGAGTCACTTGGTCCGGAAAATATAATCGGTGTAGCTTTGCCTTCCTCGCTCTCCAGCCAGCACAGTCGGGATGACGCAGCTGCTCTGGCATACAATTTAAAGATTGAATATCATGAATTACCGATCGCCGATGTCGTAAGCGCAACGGAATCAACGCTGGCTCAGATCTTTAAAGGCCTGAAAAAGGACGTCACGGAAGAGAATGTTCAGGCGCGTGCTCGCGGTTTGCTGCTGATGGCGCTTTCCAATAAGTTCGGTGCGCTGTTGCTGACGACAGGCAACAAAAGCGAACTTGCCGTCGGCTACTGTACTCTTTACGGCGATATGTGCGGCGGTTTGGCGGTGATTTCTGACGTGCCTAAAATGAAGGTATATGCACTTGCCCATTACATTAATCGGGAACGCACAATTATTCCGGTCAACACAATCACCAAGCCGCCCTCTGCAGAACTTAGCCCGGATCAAAAAGATGAGGACAGCCTTCCGCCTTATCCAATACTCGATGAAATACTGGAACTCTACGTTGAGAAAGGACTCTCCTCTGCTGAAATTGTTGAGTCCGGACACGATACAGATGTCGTTCGAGACGTCATCCGAAAAGTCGATCTTAATGAATACAAACGCAAGCAAGCCGCTCCCGGGCTCAAAATCACCCAACTCGCCTTCGGTGTTGGTCGACGCATTCCGATTGTACAAAAATATGTCAGTTAGGAATATGACAAGATCACTTTTGGAACCGGTTTATGATCCTTTGCAGATCAAAAATGGAGGTTTGTGGCCGAAATAGGTCTTTCTTTTAAGATCATGGACAGTTTCTTAGGATCCAACATCCACCAGTTGGCTCAGTTTTTCAGCGGCGGATTCCCATTCTTGGTTTTTTCCCTTGAGTTGCTCGGCGATTTTGGCGGATTCCATATTCAAGTCTTTAGCTTTTTCTGCATCCGAATAGGAATCCGGATTTGCGAGCTCTTCGTTGATTTGAGCCTGTTTTTCTTCTAGTTTAAGAATGGTAGCTTCAGTCTCAGCGACCTGTTTTTCGAGGGTTTTTCGTTTACTTGCTCTCAGCTTGCGGCGCTCGGCTTCAAGTCGGCGACGTTCTTTTGGAGTAGCCGTGGGTGGTTTAATTTTGGCTTTATTTTTTGAGTAGGGGCGGGAGTTGTTAAGTCCAGCGATCAGTCCGCTCTGCTCGGAAGTTGCTTCGGATTTGCGTAGATAATAATCGTAGTCTCCAGAGTAAATTTTGATTTTTCCAGCCTGGATGTGAATGGTTTGCTGGGCAATGGAACGGATAAAGTGTACATCGTGACTGACAAATACAACGGTACCCGCGTAATCCTTGAGCGCCTTGATCAAGGCATCGATACTGGGCATGTCCAGATGAGTAGTTGGTTCGTCAAGGAGCATCAGGTTCGGTGGCGCCAATAATAACTTGACCAAGGCTAGTCGACTTTTTTCACCGCCACTGAGAACTTTGACTTTCTTGAATACGTCGTCGCCTTTGAAGAGGAAAGCGCCGAGGAGCCCGCGCACTTTCTCTTCATTCATACCATCATTGACGCGCTGAGTTGCTTCCTCAATCACACTACGGTTGACGTCGAGAACGTCGACTCGCTGCTGTGAAAAGTAGCCTATGCTAACATTGTGTCCCGGCGTGCAGCTTCCCGACAGAATGGGAACTTTGTCCGCCAGGATCTTTAGAAGTGTGGATTTTCCCGCGCCATTGGGCCCAACGAGTACGATGCGTTGCTGTTTCTCGATCGTAAGGCTTAAGTCTTTATAGACCGTATGGTCACCATAGGCTTGTCGTACGTTTTCAAGCGTCATGACGCGTTGTCCGCTGCGTTGTGGCTGCGGAAAGCTGAACGAGATTGTATCCGCAGCGCTTTGAGGTGGTTCAATGCGCTCGATTTTTTCCAATTGTTTAATGCGCGCTTGCGCCTGCGCTGCTTTTGAGGCTTTTGCTCTAAATCGGTTGATGAAGGTTTCGAGTTGTTTGATCTCTCTTTGCTGATTTTGATAGGCGGCTAGTTGTTGTGATTCGTGTTCAGCTTTTTGCCGTAAATAGTCATCGTAATTACCATGGTATCGATGCAGGCGGCCGTTCGCGATTTCGACAATCCCGTCGCATATGGCATTCAGGAATGCTCGATCATGAGAGATCACCAGGACAGCGCCGCTGTAGTTCTTTATTTGGTTTTGGAACCAACCAAGTGTTTCCAGATCCAGATGATTGGTCGGCTCATCAAGCATTAGCAAATCAGGTTCCATTACCAACAGGCGGGCTAGATGAACGCGCATAATCCAGCCGCCGCTTAAAGTATGTGCAGGCTTCTCAAAATCGTCTGCATGGAAGGCGAGTCCGGCCAGGATGCGTTTTGCCCTAGCTTCAAGTGTGTAGCCATCAAGCTCAATAAACCGTTCGAGCGCATCCACATGCTCAGGGGAGTCTGAATCCGGAAATGCACGGAGAGCGCTGTATATAATTTCAAGCTCGGGTGAAATCGACGTCGCCAGCTGAATCACTGTTTCTTCTCCTGTTGGAGCGCTCTCTTGCGGAAGAAAGCCAACAACGGTGCCACGCTCCAACTCGACTTTCCCACTGTCAGACTCAATATTACCTAAAATGATTGAGAAGAGCGTTGTCTTGCCTGCGCCGTTTGGACCGACGAGTCCGATTCTCTCGCCACTTTGAATTCGTAAAGAAATGTCTTTGAAGAGCGTCTTTGGGCCAAATTGTTTACTGAGCTTGGAAAAGGTAAGCATGGTTTGAGAGTTATCAGTTTAGATGAAGTAACTATTTCCTAGAGCATTTGCTGCAGCTCATGATAGCTCTCCTTTAATACTTTTAGAGATTCGATGGTCGCGATGGTTCCCAGTACCGTAATTAAGAAAATGGCTGCAGTCAGTGCAGTTTTCCAAGTCCTGCTGAGTTTTGGATGCCACCAGATGAGCGGCAGGCCGAATGGACCGACACTAGCCAGAATGAGAACAATTGGCACCGGATTGAAATACCATTTTTGTTTTGTTCGAGGTGATGTTACAAATGCAGGGTCTTCCAAAAACTCGCCACAATGTTTACATTTGATTGCAGCATCTTGAATCTCTTCGGCACAGAATGGACACACTTTCATTAGTAAATATTGAAAGACCAAATATGCCGGATGCAAAATATAAAGTATCCTGAGCTATATGAATTCACAATCGGGTTACTGTCTACTGATCACAATTCGATAACTTGCAAAAAGAATGACCGCTCCACCGATAATTTCCAATGCGCTAAAGCGTTCACCAATAAGAAAAGCGCTCAAAAGTACCGTCACTGCGGGTGTGAGCATTTGCAGTGTTGAGCCTTTAGCTACATCGATATGGCGAAATGATTCAGTAAGCGTTAGTTGACCACTAACCACGATTATCGCAGCCAGGAAAACAAGTCCCAAAGCTTGCATATCGCACAAAATCAAGCGATCTTTTGCCACTACTACAGTAATGATCAAGGTAAAGACGCATTGTGAAGCAAAAATTGTCGATGTTGTTTCGCTATGACGCAGGTGTCGGATCATAACGACGCAGAATCCCGCAGCAATAGCGCCAATGATAGCAAGCGCATCATAGAAGAGCTTGCCGTTATGAATTCCACTATCGGCAAATACTAGCGCCAAGCCAATTAATGCGAGTGTGATATATGCGAAATAATTTTGCTTTATGTCTTCTCGTAACAGGAACAGTGAAAAGACTGTGGCAAATAGAGGGTAAGATCCTCCAATCATTCCCGCCCGTCCGGGGCCAAGTTCTATAATGCATATATAGTACAATGGAATAGTAGCGCCGCCGATTAAGCCACGTGCCAAAAGCAGGCGATTCTTTATGATATGAGCGATTTGGAGCTTCCCGGCCTTGCTCTGCAGTAAGGTAACAACCATCAAACCAACTACAGCGCGATAAGCGGATGCAACCCATCCATCGACACCATAGTTGCTGTTTAAGTAGCTGAGCAGTGTTGAAGTTGTGGCAAAGCAGATGACCGAAGTAATTGCCAAGACAAGACCACGGGTCTCATTGTTTTGCTTTGGATTGGGCTGATTCATTTGGTTCCTTTCCGGGAAACCATTCGAGTGGCCCGCAGCGACAGCCTAAACTGCTCTTACAACAACGGAGACCGGCTCGAATCGGGTCTCCGTATTTTTTACTTTATGAGTTAAGTTACGACTGACCCGTTCCGTGTGCTTTCACACGAACTTTTGCGAGCCAGTTGAGTGCCTTGTATTGCATTAGAGGACACAAACGTGGAAATAATTTCTTGTCTTATCAAGCCTATAGATTGAAACGATTGATTTTTCATTAAATTTAAAAGCCTGTTGGAATATTGAAGCGCCACGAAGAGTCTTATCAGCATTATGAATTCTGTCTCTCGTCTTGCTTTTTCAGCTCTGCTCATACTCTTCTTAGGTGTTTGCAGTACTCTACTCTTAAACGCCATGACAAAAGAAAACTCAACTGCCGAGCCGATGGAAGGTGACCTTAATCAGTGTGCCAGCGCCTGTGCTTTGCCCTCGCATGTGGATCTTAGTCGCGATCAGTTTCCAGTAACTCGTACCGAAGCGGAGTGGAAGGAGCAACTCACGGATATTCAATACCATGTTACACGGCAACATGGCACCGAAAGACCCTTTGCAAATCCGTATCATGATAATAAAGCAATGGGGCTGTATCGCTGTGTTTGTTGTGAAACGCCGCTATTCAGTAGCGCCGATAAATTCAACTCCGGCACTGGTTGGCCTAGCTTCAGTCAACCGATTGACAAGCGCACACTTGGTGAAAAACGTGACACGAGTTATGGTATGGAACGCGTCGAAGTCTACTGTGCTGTTTGTGGCGCTCATCAGGGGCATGTTTTTCCAGACGGTCCAGCGCCTACCGGGCTGCGCTACTGCATCAATTCAGCATCACTCGAATTTGAGCCCGCTGAGTCTGCTGGAGCGATCAAGGAAAAGGTCAAAAGTTGGTATCAAAGCTCTGCGGAGTAAAGCCGCAGACAGCTATGCCGAAACCAGGAAAATCAGTCAGCCGTCGTCAATTTGTTAAAGGCCTTAGCTTGGCCGGAATGACTGCAACCTTGGGCTCGCATTCAGTAGCAGGCGGGGCACATTCGCACGTTTCCACCGAAGGTAAAAAGGCTAAAAATTTAATATTTCTCGTAGTCGATGGACTAGGGATTGGCACTTATAGTATGGCGCAGCGCTGGAGTCTGCATAAGTTGGGAAAGCCATTAAATTGGACAAACTTGTATTCCAATCCCAAAGTCAGGCGTTCGCTACAGGATACGGCTTCACTGAGCTCTCCAGTTACTGATTCTGCGGCTGCGGCTAGCGCTTGGGGATGTGGCCAGCGCGTGGCGAATCGTGCCATCAACACTGCCGGAGATGGCTCTGTGTTGAAGCCACTTTACCAATATGCGAAAGAAGCCGGCAAGGCGACAGGGCTGGTATCCACTTGCCGGATAACCCACGCAACTCCTGCTGGATTTGCCGCCAGTGTCGCTCATCGCGATATGGAAGATGAGATAGCATTGCAATACTTGGAGTGTGAAATCGATGTCTTGCTTGGCGGTGGGCGTCAACATTTTCAGCGCTCTGCTGTAGCGGAATCGCCCGAATGGCCACCGATTGATCTGATTCCTGAATTTGAGAAGAAGGGCTACACCCTAGCCAAAAACAAATCTGATCTGATGCGGATGGCGAGTTCATTCCGTTTGCTGGGACTCTTCTCCGAATCACACATGCCCTATGTAATTGACCGGAGGCATGATGCCCGCTTTTCGGAAATGCCTGATTTACCAACTCTTTTCAAGACGGCGCTGCAAAGTCTCGGTTCATCGAAGAAGGGGTTTTTTCTGCAGGTTGAAGCGGGCAGAATTGATCATGCAGGACACGTTAACGATCATTCGACTATATTACAGGAGTTTTTGGAATTTGATCGCTGTATTCCCATCGCCTTGGACTACCTGAAAAAAGATCCGGACACATTACTGATTATCACAACGGATCATGGCACCGGTGGATGTCAGCTAAATGGAGTGGGAGATGCTTATATTGAGAGTGGTCCGGCTCTAGATCGTATCGATCAAGCGAGCGCAAGTTTTGAAGCCCTGGAATCTGAGTTTAGAGCGAGTGGCCGGTTTGATCCGGAACGTTTTTCTAAGGCGACCGGTCTTGTCCCGACGGAAGCTCAGTCGAGTGCTATTCAGCGGGCGCTTGAAGATGAGACGGTCGAATATCTATCCAGCGCAATGACAAAGATTATGTCTGATACAATTATGGAGAGAACTGCGGTTGGTTGGACATCCAATGAGCATACTACCGAACACGTCGATCTCTTTGCGATGGGACCCGGCTCTGAACAGCTATCTCCTTTCATAAAAAATAACGAACTATTTGGTCTTATAGTTCCAAGCTGAGGGTTTTCAGAGCATGGAAAATGAACACGATCCAGATTCTATTTTAAAAGTCAGCTTCCTGGGCATTTAACTGTTCAATTGCCCGACGATCTTTTTTAGACGGACGACCCGTGCCCCGAAAGTTGAAGTTTCGTGCGTTCTCGCGTTTTTCACGGGCAATTTCAAATTCTGACTCTGGCGTTTTGTCTTCAAAATAATTGTGCAGTAGTGAGGCGCCCACTCGCTTACTGGTCAGTCCTTGAACCTTTAGGGTACGGGTGAGCGCTTTGGTTCGGGCGATAACTGTGTCGCCGATCCGAACTTTTGCAGACGGCTTGGCAATGGACCCGTTGAGTCGTATTGCAGAGCCACGACAAGCTTCAGTCGCATCGCTTCTGGTTTTGTAGACGCGTGTGGACCAAAGCCATTTGTCCAGGCGTACCGATTCCTCCTGGTTTGCCGAGGATTGAGTATCATCATCGCATTGTGGCTTCCGTTCGGTGAACAATGAACTTTGTTTTGATGTCATAATAATTGCTGAATCTTCTCACAGCATACCTATGGGATGGGTGTGCTCTTAATATATAATTTTTTCATTTGGCCTGAATAGATGTGACTATGGGTAATGATGAATACAAATCAGACAAACTTTTACAGTCAGCTATCGCTTTGTGATCTGATTGCCGTGCGCCTGAATGAAAGCGTGGAGCGCTCAGCCAAATGAAATCCGCTTGGATCACGTAGATCGGGATCGCCTTTTTAAAGAATCGCAGATTGCAGTGCAGTTCTTGCAGGGCGCAAGCATTCTCTAATTACTGGCTACATTCGCGTAGGCCGCCTGTTTTTCAGTTCCGTTTTTTGAGCCGTCAAAATTTCTTCGATCTCCGGAACGGTGAATCCAATACTGTAATCAATTGTTTTGTGTGGGAAGGTCAGTCGTCGGTCGCCAATCAGCGCTATGGCGATGAGAGCCGGGACATTGGCAAAATCCGGAATCTTCATTCTGTCAGTCAACCGGCCCCAGCAGTTCTTCGGCCACCTAACAAAAGTCAGACGGTATTTTCGGGAGGCCCTGAGATTTGTATTTTATTGGCATAACTAAAATTTCTTCTTGATTTGATACTAACTTTTAGTATCTTAACCTAAGTGAATAAAAAACAGCGATGTGCTCTTGACGCGGTCTTTACTAAACCAGAGCCAAGTGACATTCCTTGGAATGACATCGAGAGTCTATTCCGTGGCCTTGGAGCTGAAATAAGTGAAGGCAGCGGCAGTCGGGTTAGAATTGCGCTCAATGGGGTTCGTGCGGTTTTCCATCGCTCCCATCCCAAGCGCGTCACTGACAAAGGTGCAGTTGCTTCAGTCCGAAAATTTTTAATAACAACAGGAGTCGAACAATGAATGAATTGCTTGAATATAAAGGCTATCAAGGAACCGTCCGTTTTGATGCGGACGCTGGGATCCTTCATGGTGAGGTTTTGCATCTCCGTGATGTTGTAACCTTCCAAGGTGAAACAGTTGAGGAGGTTGCTAAGGCTTTCCGAGACTCGGTAGATGACTATCTTGATTTCTGCAAAGAGCGCGGTGAGGAGCCTGACAAGCCCTACAGCGGAAAGTTTGTCCTGCGAGTCTCCCCGGAACTGCATCGCAAGCTTGCCACAGACGCAGCAAATCAAGGAGCCAGTCTTAACACGTTTGTTGCCGAAAAGCTGGAGCATGCCTCTTGAGCGTTCACAAGCTTTAGCGTGATGGTCTCTAATGCTCCAGACTATGAATTGAAATTCCCGCATCCGGGGAAGATAATATCAAAAGGTTCGAAGTTGTTATCCGCAGTGGCAGCGGTCGTGTATCGATGTTCTAATGATGTGTCCAGATGGTCGACAGCGCTGAAAATGTAGCGAAAATAGATGACACGCTCTTGCTGCGAATTTCCAAGCTCTGCGGGCTGTTCGGTCAGCTCAAGCGTCACTTCCCAGAGCCGTGGAGTAATGGGTGAAAACGTAAAGGTTTCGGCATTTAGCGAAACAAGAACGGCGAGCCCGATTTCATGTGTCGTACTCGATAACCCAGGCAGGTTTCCCGCAAGTGTTAGCCGGTATGCGATAAACGAGTTGCTGACGTGCCTGCGGCCTTAGAAATTGCAACGTGTAGAGGGCTACGCCATAGGCAAAAGTAGGAACATCAGTGAATCGTTCCAGGTCTTTGAATATGACTTCAACACCTTTTAGGGCTGCCTGGGCGATCATGGCCTGAGAGTTATTATAGCCGATCAGATTGAGTGGTTTGGAGTGACGCTTTTGAATGCGGTGCATCGTTTCGCCAGTGGCCGCTCCAAAATCGAGAACGGTACTTTCGGGATGCGTGAACCAATCGGAGAAGGTTACCGCCAGTTCCTGCACACGGTCATACTCGGGGACACTTTTGCGAACATGTTCATCAAAGTGCGGTGCGACATGCTCGTCGAAAACCCAGTTGCTGGCTTCGGTGGTTATAGCTTCATCGGCTTCAATGTTGGCGCTCATGCCAACATTGAAATGTCAAAAAAACTACTTTATTTTCTACAAATTTAATGCAAAAGTAAGGAATGAAAACTATGCAGGCAAAAGTCACTTCCAAAGGGCAAGTTACTCTCCCCAAAGGAATCAGAGAAACACTTTCGATTAGGGCCGGTGATCGGCTTGAGTTTGCAATCGAACCCTCCAATACAATTTTGATTCGGAAAAAAAGCTATCCGGGATCCTCAGCAGGTTGCGCAAAGCATCTTGTAAGACCCGGACAAAAACCGCTTACCTCTGAAGAAATGGACGAAGCGATTCGGAATCATATGAGAAAGAAATACGCATATTTGCAAAAAAGCGAATGATAGCATTCGATACAAATCATTTGCTACGTCATGTTTTGCAGGACGATCCAAAGCAGTGTACTCATGTTGCAGGCTTGATGGAGTCCGCAGAAGCCGCTGATCAAAAGATACTCATTTTAGACTTGGTTTTGATGGAAGCGTGCTGGGTTCTCCAAAGCAGTATGGGCTTTGACCGAGAGGGTTGGTCACACATACTTGATAATCTCCTGCAAGACCCGATATTCAGTTTTGATGATAGTTCTCGTCTTTGGAAAACACTGGAAAGATACCGTAATGGTAAGGCTGACTTTGATGACTATTTAATACTGGGTCATTCTGAGTCTATCGGAGCAAAGCTCCAAACCTTCGACAAGAAATTGAAAAAGGAGATTTGAATGAAAGACGACTTGGATCGCTACATTGACCGCCGTTTTGGCGAGTCTGGAAAAGTACGGAAAGCTTATGACGAAGGCTTTCAGGAATTTTTGCGTAAAACCGCAGGTGATGAACCACTTGTTGAGCAAATTGAGGTCGATGCTGAATTACAGGAGAAAATAGATGCTGTTGGCATGAGTTGGCGAAATAAAATTAAGGTACGCTCTAACTCGGAATCCACATCAACTCCTGATCAGTAACCTTTATGGCGTTGATGCCGTAGCGGGCGTACATGGCTCGGGTGTGCGGGTTGCTTTCAAATCCAAAATATCCTGATCCTTCTGCGCCGTATTTCGGAAGGATATAGGTTTTGAGGAGGTGTTCTTTGATTCGGGCAAGCGTCACTTCCTGATAGCGGTTGGGCCTAGCTGTAATGAGAATGACCGGATGAGGCCGAAGCAGTTCGATAAGCCACTGGCGATATTCTTCCTGCTCAATCTGCCTTATGAATGGACGGATCGGCGGATCACCTCGTTTCGGAGAGTTGGCCACGAGTGTGTAGTTAAGGTCGAGAAGGTAAATCATAGCGCCACCCCCAATCGTTTGCTAAAGGCTTCTTTTGCCTGATCGATTCTATCCATGCGGGTGCCGTCGGGATAGGGAAGATTGAACTCAAACTCAATCGCCGCTCTGAGTCGGTCGGTCTCGACGGGTCGTGCGTGGGCACATACTGCGGTGATATTATTACTCAACTCCCGAACTTTAACAGAGCGAAAGAAGGGAGTCCAGAGCTGATGGAATTCTTTTTGCGTGTGGTATTTCTGGACTTTGGGCTTGTCCTGAAAATCGCCGATCCGAATGCCGCGTTCGTAGTCCAGGCGGAAAGCGATATTGCCGGAATTCGACTTGTTGAGAAAGGCCTTGCCATTGACCTGACGCCAGCCGGTTTCACTTACACTCGAAGCGCAGGCATAGACCTTGGTCTCCGGGCGGCAGGCCTCCTGCCAGCGGCGCATCTTGGCTGGGTCAAACCCGAGCAGCAGACTGGTGCCATTTTGAGAAAGCTGTTCCTGAAATTCCTCAATGAACCGCTCGCGTTCAGATTCGGTGGCGAAGAAACGGCACTTCAGTCGTCCCTCCACATACCACCGCGCTTCATATTTTTTAACCTTTTCGGGTCAGTAGTGTCGTTTGATATTCATGTTACTTTAACTCTAGCCAAGTGAGTGAACAATCATAGGTCTAATTTTTGCTAATTGAGCCAAGGATTTTCTGTAATTCATGGGTAGGATAATTTCTCCTGGGGGCGCTCTCGAATCGTTGACCACAAGAGAAAACTGTCATTTTTTTAGTCTGTGCTATTTGTGTCGCCCTATGAAAGACGCTTTTTCAGTTGAGCAATCAAATTCATTTGTTCATGAAGCACCGCGAAAATTACAGCTCTTGATGAACGTTCTCGTAAGTAAAAAACAAAGTGATGTTCGGAATGCCTTACATAAATGCCCGGCCCGGCATCCTTAAATAATCGCTCTACAATATCACCTCTACCTATCTCATCAAAACATATATCAAGCAACCTCATATATTTCTTGTTCTGCTCGATGCCCCATTCTTTGATTGTATAGCGTGAGATTTCTCGAAGGTCTTTTTTAGCGGAAGGCGTAAGCCTATAATTTCTCATTACTCAATAACCAAGTTCAATATGAACCTCTTCGGCAACTTCGCTTGGAGACTGGTCTATCAATTCTCCTGTTCTGGCCTCATCGATACGAGGTCTTAAGAAGTCCACTAACTCATTAACAGCCGCTTCTTCGGCCAGGGCTGAGTTAAGCAAATTAACGGCTATTTGTTCCACAGAAACACCGTCTTGATGAGCAATACGCTCAAGTTTGCTCGTCAAAGTGCTGTCATTAATTTCAATTTGCATGCCATTCACAATGTATCTTCTAGTGGGTTTGTCAATGTTCAGCTTGTTTCGGCTTGTTGCTGGATAACCCTTTTTATTTTGAGTGGTGAAGTTCAAGATAGAAGACATTGCCTTTCTTTACCCATTTCATGGATGATTAGAAGGCGGAAGTGGGATTTCGGTTCCGAGGAGCAACGCGACGACAAGGCCGGGCGCGAAACGAACCGGACCATTCGGAAGCATATCGAATGCGGAACCGCGATCAGCAATCCAAAATATGCATTCATTGTGCTTTTGTGTAAGTCGCTATCAAGGCGTTTGGGTTTCAGGTTTGGACGATTGGAGGCCAACCAGAATTGCATAACCTCAACCGGATCGGCGTCCGGCGCCAGTCGGGAGGCCTCCTGCCAGCGTCGCATTTTGGTCGGGTCGAACCCGAGCAGCAGGCTGGTGCCGTTTTGAGAGAGCTGTTCCTGAAACTCATCAATGAACCGCTCACGTTCCTTTTCGGTGGCAAAGAAACGGCATTTCAACCGTCCTTCCACATGCCACCGCGCTTCATATTTTTTAACCTTTTCGGGTCGGTAGTGTCGTTTGATATTCATGTCACTCTAACTCTAGTGCTTAGTCAGGAATAAAACATAGGGTTGACCTTCAATGATTTATCAGGGTATTTCCTATCAGTGACACTTATGTCGTTACAGAAGGGATTATCT
>CAZUYZ010000158.1:0-7673 GCA_964624365.1 uncultured Puniceicoccaceae bacterium | reverse complement strand
AGGGCCCTTAATCATTCCACGATCGCCTACAACGGTTATGTTACTACAGCCAAACTCTTTTTTTAAGGTCGATATGTTTTGATTGTTTGAACCATGGTATCCTTGGGATTTGAAGAAGATACATTAGGAAGTTAGCGCAGTTAGCAAAGCATTCAACTTCAACTCAGTTTCTTGCATCTCCCTCTCCGGAATCGATCCATCTACAATACCGGCGCCCGCATACAGCCTGGCTTCCCTGCCCTCAACGAGAGCTGAACGCAGGCCAACGACCATCTCACCTTCATTCAGATGGTTGAACCAACCGACAACGCCGGAGTAAAGTCCTCGGTCGATTTGCTCCAGAGCATGAATTCTAGGCACTGCTTTTTCTCTGGGGGCACCTCCAACTGCCGGGGTCGGGTGCATCATTTGCACGATCTCCAAAAAGTGCGCTTTTTCGTCGACTTCGGCTTCGATGACAGACTGTAGATGCTGCACATTTGCCAGTTGTAGCAACTTCGGATTATCACTAGTCCTGCCTATTATGGCGAGCTCAGACAAACGTCGTACAATTGAATCGCGCACACAGGCGTGTTCGTGGAGATCTTTCTCACTCTCTAGTAAAGATCGAGCAAATTTGGCATCTTCACTGGCAGTTTTACCGCGAGGAGCCGAACCGGCAATTGCGTCAGTCAACAGCTGGCCATCACGTATTCGCAACAAACGTTCCGGAGTAGCGCCAATAAAACTCGACTCGTTCCCTTGGCTAAACGAAAAAGTGAAGCATTGAGAGAAGCGTTCCCTCAGAGAATTTAGGGTATCCAGCGGTTGCCAGCGCTTATCGGCAAGTAGTTTAATGCCACGTGCGAGAACGATTTTTTCGTAGTTGTTCGATTGAATTTCGTCCAAGGCATTTGCAACTGCCTCAGAGTAAGATTGTTCAGTCAGTGGCGTTTGCTCAACAATCGTCGGCTTGAGCAACTTAGGTTCGTCAACGGATTTGCCTGAGTAATCGAAAGCTGTAAATTTTTGGTATGCGCCCCAGACACGCTCAACCAGTTGATCAATATCTACCTCAACATCGACTCTTACATTTGCAACAGCGCCGTACTTACCTTGAGAACGTGAAACCTGCCAGCGCGGCAAAAAAACAGTTGCAGGCGCAAAGACGCTGTCCGCATTAACTTCGCTATCAAAAGTAAATGCGGTAAAAAAATGGGGTCCGGTAAAAGGTGCACTCAAATCACCAACAGCTATCGTATTTTCAAGAACTTCGTCTGCAAAACGCTGCACTTTTGTAAATCGATCCACTCCGGAAAATCGAGCTTCAAGAATTGCTTCAGCCCCAGCCAGAGCCTCTTCATCCGCAGTTCGCTCGACATAAAAGTGAGAGGCTTGGGGTTCATAAATCGATTGTAAAACCGCGAGGGGCGCGATGTGTTTCACTGAGAGGGAAATGCTTGCAATTTGAAAACGATTTTTCGCTTTTGCAGTCTCCCGGCATCCTTCCAAAAATATGCGAAGTGCATCCTTGTCTCGCTCTGGAAGCATACTTGAGGGGATTATTTGCATGCGAAGTAGCATAGGCTGCTTTAGCAATCTCTCAAGGTGGGACTACATATTTATTTTGCGCTTTATCCCAATATGTCTTTCTCATGTGGCAAATGACTGATTTTACTGACGAAACTTCCAATGATTTTGCGCCTATCGATTTCCGTGCAGAGCTTAACGATGAGCAACACGCAGCCGTCACTGCCGAGCCGGGCGCTGCTTTGGTACTGGCAGGAGCAGGTTCCGGTAAAACCCGGACCCTTACATATCGCGTTGCCTACCTTCTCCACAAAGGCGTACAACCGTACGAAATCTTACTACTCACTTTTACCAATAAATCTGCCAGCGAAATGTTGGAGCGAGTCGAAGGGTTAACTGGCATCGGCAAACGAAAATTATGGGGTGGCACCTTTCACAGTATTGCGCAGCGCATTTTGAGAATCCACGGAGAATCCATCGGACTCAGTCGCAACTACACAATCCTGGATGAAGGGGAAGCTGAGACTCTCTTAAAAAACGGGATCAATTCCGTTGACCCAAAATTCATCAAAGGGAAAAACAACCCCAAACCGCGGGTAGTTCACAATATTATCAGTTATGCGCGTAACACTTGTCGTGATGTTTCCGATGAAGCAAAAGACCGCTATCCAATGCTCCCGGGAGTTGTCGACACGATTACAGCTGCTTTCAAAGTTTACCAACAAACCAAGTTTGAGCAACAGGTGGTCGACTATGACGATCTACTGGAATATGCACTCAAACTACTTCATAAGAATCCTGAAATTGCTGCTCACTATCAGAAACGATTCAAATATATACTCGTTGACGAATTTCAGGACACCAACCGATTACAATCAAAAATTGTGGACCTTTTGGGAGTACATCACCAGATAATGGCTGTTGGCGATGACGCTCAATGCATCTACACCTGGCGTGGCGCCAATTTTGATAACATTATGCAATTCACCGAACGGCATCCGGGCGCTGTGGTTCACAAAATAGAAACCAATTATAGGAGTTCGCCTCAAATACTGGAGTTCGCAAACGCTGTGCTAGCCTCACAACCATCAGGGAAGGGGTACTCTAAAATACTACGTGCGATACGGCCGGAAGGTGAAAAACCATTTTTCACCCCAGTCATGGATGCCAGGAACCAGGCAAGTTTCATCATTCAGCGAATCGAAGAATTGATCGACGAAGGTCGTTCTCTTTCGGATGTCGCCGTTTTATACCGCGCTCATTATCAGGCGATGGATTTACAAATGGAGCTTACTCGTCGCAACATTGACTATCAAATTACCAGCGGAGTACGCTTCTTTGAGCAGGCTCACATTCGCGACTTTACCGCGCAGCTTCGGTTTGTATCCAATCCGGCAGATGTTTCATCATTCATACGCTTTGTATCTCTGTTGCCAAAAGTGGGGCCAAAAACCGCAGAACGCATTCACAAATACACAAAGGAGCTAGCCCAGAAGCTGACAAAAGATTTTTGCGATGTTCTCACCTCGGACGAAGTTCTGAAGAAGGTTCCTGGTGATGCCAAAGAAGAATGGCCTTCGCTTGCGGAAACGATACGTGAGCTATCAGTCGCACGTTCTTCAGAAAAACCGGAAGACGTCATTCAAATTGGTTTGGATGGCTGGTACGGCTCTTTCATCAAAAAAGTCTATCCAAACTGGTTAGAGCGTTCGGATGATCTACAAAGTCTTACCAGCTTTGCTAGTCGTTTTGAAACAATGGAAGAATTGCTTGCGCAATTTGTCCTGCTCGCTTCGGAAACGAATGACCGCTCGCCCAGCGAGTCTAAAGAAGCTTTGCGATTGACAACCGTTCATCAGGCAAAAGGGCTGGAGTTTCCCGTCGTCTTTATCATCGGCCTGGCCGATGGCCTCTTCCCACTCAAGCGCACCATAGATGACGGTGACCTGGAAGAAGAGCGCCGGCTCTTCTACGTTGCAGTTACCCGAGCAATGGAAGAATTGTATCTGACTTACCCCATGCTCAATCAGCAGGGGAGCACAATCCTGCGTCTTAATCCAAGTCGTTTTGTCCGCGAAATTGACACCAGCCACTACGAGACGCTACGCGCCGCGCCGTCCCGAAGCTGGTAACCTGTTTGTGTCGGAGATAGATCACAGGCGCTCTGTAAGTCAGCCACAAGACGAAATGAGTTTGCTAACATTTAAAATTACACCTTTCTAAAAGTTCTTCGGCAATCCGAATGCCCGATAGAGCGGCGCCCTCAACACGGCCTCCGCTGAATGCGTCACCTGCAAGGGCTAACTTGTATTCAGGATTATGAAAGAAAAGGCGTTTGTAGCGATTTTCAGACAGGGCAAATCCCCATCGGTGGCAGACATACTCGCTCACAGGTGACTTCAGGTAATCCGCAATTGCTTCGATCATCAATGGACCCCGCACCTTGTCCTTAGAATTCCAGTGTTCCTCAGCGAAGTCAGATGAGGATTGAATCGTAACACATGGGATTTCAGATATTTTCTTGATTTGATTGTCTGCAATCCATGTGACCGGCGAACCATCCAATTTCAGAAATCCGTCTTTTGGTAATCCACTCGGGCCTTCAAGTATGGCAAGCGTTGTCAAGCCACGTTGGTATGTGATGGCTTTGAGCGCTTCCAGTTCATCACCAACATATTTGATGACACGACTTTCCAGCAGAAGCATTAGAGATTGGGGCAGAGGCGCTGTTATCACCAAATGATGTGACTTAAAAACCTTTTTTGAATCGGTAGAAACACTCCAAACACCCCTGTCGAACTCTAAAGCATTTACTCGTTCAGAGCAGTGGACATTGAGTGTTTGTGCTAAATACCTGGGAATTTGGTTCATTCCTTCGACTCCACAGTAGCGAGGATAACCTCCTGGAGTTGAATCATAAGGCGCCTGGTTAAACCACTCTCTCACAATACCTGCCCTCAGCCAATCATCGACATAAGTCTGAAATACCGCCTCGCGAACAGTGAAAAATTGCGCACCATGGTCCAACCTTGCACCGGACATTCTGCGGGTAGACATTCGTCCACCAACACCCCGCCCCTTGTCCAGCAGCTGCACAGAAACACCTGCTTGATTCAGCTCAGTTGCGCAGAGCAACCCTGAAATGCCCGCGCCAAGAATCAGTACATCGCTGGTATCCATACTAAAACTTACTCTCAAGACAGGCTTCAAGACAGGCGCTCAATTTTTCGTATTCCCATTCAAAAGCCCTATTTTTCAGCAAAAGTGGCACAATTCCCAAATCAGAACAAAGTGTTTCCTCCGCCATTTCGCCAAAGAGCAACTTTACCATCACTCCAGGCATAGGCAATATCGTTGGCCGTTTTAACAGTCTACCCAAATGGTTCACAAATACTGCATTGGTTTCGAACTCGGGACTCACAGCATTGATTGGCCCCTTAATATTAATATCCTCAATCGCCAGACAAAATATCCGGGCTAGATCAGGCAATGCAATCCAACTCATACGCTGCTTGCCGGAACAAATACGTCCTCCCAGACCAAGCTTAAATGGTTTTAGCATTCGCTTTAAAGCGCCTCCCTGCGAACTCAGCACAAGACCGATTCGCACAAACGTAGTCCTGATGCCCACTTTGACCAACGGATCGGCAGCAGCTTCCCAACCTTCACACACATCTGAAAGAAATCCACTACCCTTCGATGATTGTTCTGTCGGACCAACGCCACATTGATAGCCGTAATAGTTGATGCCGGACGCACTGATGTAATCGGGTGGATTGTCTTGCTCAAGGATTGTGCGCACTAATAGCTTTGCGCCCTGTATACGACTGTTGAGGATTCTGGACTTTACAGCCTTTGTCCAGCGCTGCGCAACGGTTTCACCAGCAAGATGTACCACAATATCGACGTCTTTCATTGCGTCAGAATCGATCGTTCCAGCATCCGGATCCCAACGCACATCAGCGCCTTCAGATCTGGAAAGTCGTTTGACCGTATGTCCCTGCGCCTCAAGTAACTGGCAAAGAGCCTGCCCGACCATCCCGGTTGCTCCTGAAATCAATACAGTCTTGCTTTCTCTATTCATAATTCCCTGTAAAACACACTTAAAACAGCAGCAATCAGAACAAAGCAAACGCAAAAGCTTGTTCAGGCTAGGACTCGAAGACCTTCTCGGACTTTTGACTCTTCCAACCAATTCAATCAAAAGACATAAATCGACAAGAGAATAAGCGTAAGGAGATAGCTAGTGCACCATAACACTTAAAGTTTCGCATTTTCAATTTTTCTTGTAACGCGCAGCTTCAGCGAGTGATTTATATGCCTCTACAGTGCGGTCGCTCGCTTTGAAGCCGTGAGATGCGAAGTTTTACATTTTTTAATATAATAGGTTTAAACGATGGATTTTCAAAAACACTTTTCATGCAATTTTCCTCGTGTAATGTGATTGATGTTAGCTAAACCGAATTTGAAAGTTATAGAAACTGGAACACTAAATGTTTATTACTAGCATGAATTATTCGTTAAGTTACAAAATCATGAGAATATTTTCCATAAGTTGTATTTTTATTTTTCTCACTTTTCAGAGTTCCGCTCAGCCGCTTCCGTCTGAGCCTCGTTATAGGCTTGCATATCTAGAATCCCTGCTAGAGGAAGTCCAGGATCTCCCCGAGGAAGAACGCTTTTTATATCTGTCCTACACCTCTATGGTGAGAAATGATTATCGTCGTGTGGTTGAGGATATGATTGTTACTAAGGGAGTTTTAGAGAGGATGAAAACAGAAGGTATAACCCAAACGAATAAGGCATACCAGCGGAGGGTTGAGAAGCTAAAGCATTACAAACAGAGTCTTCGCAAAAAAACAACAAGACTTCTTAGCTACCAAGAACTTGAGATAAAGATCAGTAGACAGGCCATTGAAGAGATGGTGTCTAATCCCGTCGAAAAAAGTATTCAACGAGATTATTATGAAGCGCTTACATTTTGGATCAGGTTCAAGGAACTTAAGAAAATGCCCGAAGAAGAACTGTTCCTGTATTTACGTGATAATAGTGGAGTTGATCGGAGTTATCATCTTCTAATAGAAGATAGAGAAAAATATAAGAAAGACCTGGACGAGTTACAAGCGTTAGGGGTGGATGAGAAAGATGAGCGTTATCAGCTGGCAAAAGAAGGGTTTGAACGTGTCACAGCAGCAATTCGTCTAGAAGCTGAGAGGGTCATGAAAGGATATGCATTTCATGCAATGATTCTGGACAGGTCTTGGCGTAAGGCGGCAGAACAGCTTAAAGAACAGGATAAGGAAACTGCTTCCGGAATTTAAGTTAAGGAGGACAAGCAATGGGCGCCTCAAACAGTTCGCAAGGCAATTGCGGCCGCTCGCATGTTTTATGAAGACATGCTGGGTAAGCCGTGGAAGCTCTGGAATGTCGTCAAAGTGCGCGACCGGGAAACTCTACCGGTCGTATTGGACCTCGATGAGGTCACTCGCCTGTTTAAGCTGATGCCGCTGTTGCGCTACAAAATGCCTCTGGAGCTAATCTACAATTGTGGCCTGAGGTTGCAGGAATGCCTCCATACTTAAGCGATTCCATGAATCGTTCTTTGCGCGTTACGGTGATTCCCTGAGCTTTGAACAGCGCAAATCACTGCAGGCAATTCTTCAATGCCGTACCGAATCAATGGGCGGGCACAAGTGCTACTGTACTCAGTGCCAGGAGTATCACTTCTTTTATCACAGTTGCAATCACCGCAACTGCCCTATCTGTGGCGCGCAGGATACAGCTGTATGGGTTGAGCAGCGCCTCGATCGAACAAGCACTGCCATTGCCACACTACATGATCACATTCACCCTGCCAGCACAACTCAGACCTATATGCATGAACGTACCGGAAAAAATTTATCCGCTATTTTTTCGGTGTGCCGCCCAAGCGATTAAAGACATTTTGGCCAATCCCACACACCTGGGCATTGAAGCGGGATTCTTCGGTGTTTTGCAAACCTGGCAGCAAAATCTAACCCTGTATCCGCACATCCACTTCATTGTTCCCGCCGGCGGACTCGCCCCGGGCGGTAATCTCATAATCGCAAAAAAACAATGGCTGGTATGGGGCGATGTCTTTGCCAAACGACTTAAAAACCTGCTGCTCACTGAGCTTAAGCAGC
>CAZUYZ010000157.1:0-3886 GCA_964624365.1 uncultured Puniceicoccaceae bacterium | reverse complement strand
AAGCGTGGCCTGATTGTTAGTACGATTGACAGCGCCACTGAGCGCTTTGGTTTCTACCGTAGAGCCATTGATAAACGTATTTACATCGTTGTTCAATGTATTGGTAGCGCTAGCCCCAGCGCCTGAAATAGCAATTGAAGCGCTACCAATGTTTGATGAGAAACCTGCGGCTAGTGTGGCTGCGATCGAGTTAACTGTGACCGTTGCCTGCGAATCCGCCAGCATGTTTATCTTACCGCTGGCTAAAACGCCAACATCTTCAACCGTAGCTGAGGCAAGCACACTTTTGATCGATGACTCGATCTTGTTTTCAATTGTATTCTCAGCTATTGAAGCACTTATAGTCAGACTACCACCGAATGCGCTGCCATAGGATCCAGCCAGTGAGGCGGAACCGGCGTCAGCCTGAATCTCAGAATTATCTTTGGCAGTGATGGTGATATTGTCTGTTTCAACACCAAGATTGTTATCACCGTTAATGCCTGCATATACATCCATTTTGATGATATTGTAAGCCCCGACACCAGAGCCTGCACCAGCTCCAGCGCCTGTTGAACCACCGGCGATAGCCATACTACCGGCTCCGACTCCGGCATCAATATCCATGGTAGAGTCTGCTTCAAGAATCAGGTCACCCTCAATTTCAAGTCCTGTGTTTGAAAGATATGCTTTAACCTCCAGCCGATCTAGAGAGCCATCCTCTTTTTCACCAATGTAATTCAGCGTGCGAGCGCCACCAATTGAAATCCCGCCACCAGTCGTTCCTCCACCACCCACTGCAACGGGTACAGCCGCAACATTTGTCGTAATCTTTGAAGTATTCTTTGCCTTAACCGAGACATTATTTTTGGTAGCATCTCCGGTAGCAATGATGTTGCTGCTGGTAATATGAGCAGTAGTACCACCAATGATTACATTGATTGAATCAGCGCCAGCGCCCGAAATGGCAATTCCTGCGGTGCCGGCAAAGGATGCTGCTATCGAAGCTGCCACTGATGTCGCTTCAATATTTGAATTGGATGTTGCATCGAGTGTTATATTACCTGCAGCATCTATCTTGGTATCTGCGCTGGTGATATAAGCGTGAACTTCGTTGTTTATCTCGTTGCGTGCCAGAGAAACACTGATTGAAAAAGAGACACCAGTGCTACCGGTAAAAGCGCCGGCAATCGAGGCAGTGCCCACTTCACTGCGAGCGTGTGACTCATCGTTCGTGGTAATGGTGATGTTGTCCGCAATAATTCCACTGGCACCATCGCCACTGATGTAGGAGTTGATATTGGTTCTTATTTGGTTCTTACTACTAGCGCCTGCACCGGAGAGCCCCAGACCGAAAGAGCCTGCCGCAGTAATCGCAACTGAACCAGCGCCCACGCCAGAATCAATCTTCCAGGAACCACTACTTTTCGGTAAAGAATCTGTAGTAACCGAAATATCGCCAGTAACCGTCAGACTGGAGCCCTCAATATAAGCAGATATGTCTGATGACTTTGTTGTGCCATCGCGCTGATAGCCGATGTAGTTTTCTGCGATGGCAGCGCCAATCGAAGCAGCAGTGCCTGAACTACCGTTGAATGAAATACTGCCGGAAACTGCGGCAACTTTGGAGTCGATCAGCGTCTGGTCATCAACATCAATCGTCAAGTTTCCGCCTGATGTAACGTTGGTATTCTTGATGTAACCCTGAACATCACTAGTCACATAATTATATGCTGCAGCGCCACCACCTGAAAGCGCAAAACCGTTGGAACCACTTGCAGTGATCCCGATCGAAACGGCAACTGAAATTGCTTTGATTTCACTCGTCTGATTTGCGGTTACAATAACATCACCGGTGCTTAGCGTTTGGACAGTGCCTGCAGTTTCAATATAAGCATTCGTAGTATTATCGATCCAGTTATCTGCAATTGAAGCGCCGATTGCGACCGAAGCGCCGTTACCCTGTGAAACTGCGCCGGTGATTGTGCCCCCAACAGCGTCAGCGATGACCTTTGAATTATCACTCGCAGTAAGCTCAATGCCGCTATTGCTAATTACATTACTGGTAGTAGCGCCATCGGTGATGGAAGCTTCTATTACCATAGAGATCGTGTTTTTACTGCTGGATCCCGCGCCGCCAAGAGTGACTGCTCGTAGACCGGCAGAAAGTGCCGCAGCAATACCCACTGTAAGCGCATCAATTTCAGAGGTACTGAGGGCGTGCAAGATAACTTTCAAAGATGCTTCAACACGAGAACCGGAAATGTAGGCTTTTACAGAATGTCCGCCATTTTTGCCAATTTCGTTAGTTGCAACCGAAGCGCCAACGCCAACGGCTCCGGAAGATCCACTGGAACTGCCACTTAAGGCAAGCGTCGCTCCACCTGAATCGGAACGGATCTTTGCAGTGTCAGTTGCGTTCAAGCTAACGTTACCACCATTGGCTTTAACTGTACTATTGTTGGAAACATGCGACTCCAAGGTATTGTCAATGGTATTAGTGGCTCCTGAGCCGGCTCCGGCCAGCGCACCGGTCAAGCCTGTGCTGGTGTTAGCGGAACCAGAGACTGCAATACCCAGTGCTAAGGCATCAATTCGGTAGGTGGTTCCTGTATTCGCTTTATCCTTAGATTCTGTTGTAATACTAATGGCACCATCCGCAGTCACTGTAGAACCATCGACGTAAGCTTTCACCGTATTGTTCAGTGTATTGTCAGCGACAGCGACACCGAGGGAACCAGATGCAGTGCCGCCACTGCCGGAACTCAGCGCAATCGATATCGCAACGCCACCGGCATCTGCCTGAATTTCCGAGCTATCGATAGCACTAATTGTAATGTCACCACTACTAGCTAGCTGTGTACTGACGACACTGCCATTTTTTATGCTCGCTTCAATTGTTTGGCTAATGGTGTTGTACGAACCAGCGCCACCACCCGATAATGCTAAAGTAAGACCAGCGCTGCCTGTATTACCCGCGCCACTACCAGCAGCGCCAAGTGAGAGTGCACTAATCTCAGCTGTGGAAGTTGCAGATATGGAGATGGCTCCATTTGCATCCACCTCTGAATTGTCAATGTAGGCGCTTACCGAATGTCCACCATTTTTGCCAATTTCGTTGATCGAAACTGAAGCGCCAATAGCGCCGGCGCCGGTGCCTCCGCTTCCCGAACTAAAGGTTATGGCGAGCGCATAAGCGCCCGAGTCTGAGCGGATGTCAGAATCATCCGCTGCGGTTATTGTAATTCCACCGCCATTGGCAGTCACACTATGACTGTTAGCAGTGTCACTATCGAAAATGTATGCATTGACCTTGTTGTCGATTCTGTTGATCGCCACAGAGCCTGCCCCTGCAAAACTGCCGGTAATCCCCGAACCAGAGGAACCCGCTCCCGAAGCGGACACGCCAAATGCCAGCGCATCAATCCGATAAGAACGTGATGATCCGCTCTTCTGCTTGGTTTCAGCGGTAACAGTAATGCTGCCATCTGCTGTCACAGTAGATCCTTTTGAGGAAGAAGTCGTTTCAGAACCAATGAAAGCAAGAACGTTGCTCTTCAAAGTATTGGTCGCGTTTGCTACACCGATGGAAAACGCAGCAGTTGTTCCACTCTGGCTGCTCGCTGCAATAGAAACCGCCACCGCGCCAGCGTCCGTCCAAATTTCGGAGCTGTCGGTTGCAGTCAAAACTACATTGCCGTCGCTACTTACGGTGGTGACGACCGAACGACCGTTTTTGATACTGCTTTCAATATCCTGGTTGATCGTATTATACGAGCCAGCTCCGGCGCCACTCAAACCAACTGTGAGTTGTTTACCGGCAGCCAGTGAAAAAGATCCACCCATTGAAATGGCTTCTATCTCAGCGAGTGAAGTTGCAGTTACCGAAACAGTATCTCCCGCTTCA